>JANXWU010000525.1 GCA_025350985.1 Spartobacteria bacterium
CGTGCTGGTTTCGGCGCCTCGCCGAAACAATCTTCCAGCGAAACCACACCGGAAAAAGTTCGCGAACGCGAAGCGAGTTCGCCAGCACGCGAGGGCGCGTGCGCTCCCCGGACGCGTCCATTCTTGCTCCACGGCGTCACCGGCAGCGGCAAGACGGAAATTTATTTGCAAGCCATCCAGCTCGTCCTCGATCGCGGGCAGTCGGCGATCCTCCTCGTGCCGGAAATTTCGCTCACGCCGCAGACCGTCGAACGCCTCAAATCGCGTTTCTCCGCAGCGCAGGAAACCGTCGCGGTTTTGCACAGCCACTTGTCGGAGGGCGAGCGCCACGACGAGTGGCACAAGATCAACAACGGACAGGCGCGCATGGTCATCGGCGCGCGCTCGGCCATCTTCGCGCCCCTCGAAAATCTCGGCCTCATCGTCGTCGATGAAGAGCACGAGAATTCCTACAAGCAGGAAGAGACGCCGCGGTATCACGGACGCGACATTGCAGTATTACGCGCGAGTCTGGAAAAGTGCCCCGTGATCCTCGGCAGCGCGACGCCGTCGCTCGAAAGCTGGCGCAACGCGCAGACCGGCAAATACCAACTGCTCAAACTCACGCAGCGCGTGGACTCGCAAAAGATGCCGCTCATCCGCGTGATCGACATGCGGATGGAAGCGCGCAAAGGCGGGGCGCTCATCTCCGAGCGCTTGCGCCAGGCGATGACCGCGCGGCTCGAAAAAAAAGAGCAGACGATCCTGTTTCTCAACCGGCGCGGCTTTTCCACCTCGCTCATCTGCCACGTCTGCGGCCACGTCTGCCAATGTCCAAATTGCAGCATCTCGCTCACCTTCCACCGCGCCGCCGACCGGCTCGTTTGCCACATCTGCGGGCATCGTGGTGTCACGCCGAAAAAATGTCCCGAGTGCAAAGACCCCGGCATCCGCTACGCCGGCGCGGGCACGGAAAAAGTCGAGGAAGCCGTCACTAAAATTTTCCCGAAAGCCGTCGTGCGCCGCATGGACGCCGACACGATGACGCGCAAGGAGTCGTATCGCGAGACGCTCGGCGCGTTTCGCACCGGCAAGATCGACATCCTCGTCGGCACGCAAATGATCGCGAAAGGCCTGCACTTTCCCAACGTCACGCTCGTCGGCATTGTTAACGCCGACCTCGGCCTGCACCTGCCCGATTTCCGCGCGGGCGAACGGACGTTCCAGTTGCTCACGCAAGTCGCCGGACGCGCGGGGCGCGGCGAAGTCGAAGGCGAGGTGTTCGTGCAATCGTTCACGCCGTTTCATCCCGCGATCCAGTTTGCGCGGCACCACGACTGCGAGGGATTTTGGGAACAGGAAATCGAGTTCCGCGAGAAGTGGGATTACCCGCCGTTCACGCACATGGCACTGGTCACGATCCGCTCCGAGCACCAGGCGCGCGCGCAGTTTTCCGCTGAGACACTCGCGCGGCGGTTGAAAGAATCGCCGCCCGCAGGCGTCACGCTCGGCGAGCCGACGCCCGCGCCGCTGGAGAAATCAAAAGGCAGCTACCGCTTCCACGTGATGCTACGCACACGTAGCATTTTGAAAACCAGCCGCTGGCTGCGCGCCGTGCTGGAAAAACTCACCTTCCCCGAGGACGTGATCGTGACGGTGGATGTCGATCCGTATCATTTGTTGTAGCGGCAGTCTGTGACCGTCGCCATTTTTCCGACGCTAAAAATCCAGCCGCAAACTTGAAACGCCTTGTCTGCCTGCATCGCGCGACTACACTGCCTGCATTCTGAACACGCAGTACACCCTCCGTGCCGTCCCCGCCGCGATTGACCGTGCGTTGCGCCGGCGCGCGAAGCAGGAGGCCAAGAGCCTGAACGCGGTCGCCGTCGAGGCGCTTGCCCGCGGCCTCGAACTCGACGCGAAACCGACCGAGCACACCGACCTCGATGCCCTCATTGGTTCGTGGAAGCAGGACAAGGCGTTCGACCGCGCCATCGCCGATTTCGAGCGCGTCGATGAGGAAGCGTGGAAATGAATCTCGCGCTCGATACCAATGCCTACTGCGACTTTATGCGCGGCCACTCGGCCCGCGTCGAAGTCATCCGCACCGCACGCCACATCCACCTCCCGCTCATCGTGCTGGGCGAACTCCGCGCCGGCTTTGCCGCCGGAAACCAAAAATCCACCAACGCCGCGAACCTGCAGCGCTTCCTGAACAGCCCCCGCGTCACCATTCTCCTGCCCGACGAGCAGACCACGCATCACTACGCGCAGCTCTACCTCCAGCTTCGCAAAAAAGGCGCCGCCATCCCGACGAACGACCTCTGGATTGCCGCGCTCGCCGTCCAACACAACTTGGTTCTCTGCACATCCGACACCCACTTTCAGAACTTGCCGCAGGTGGCGAGGTGTTGAGGTGCGCATCCTCTGAAACTAGTCGATTGCGCGCCGTGTTATGCTTGATCGATCCGCGTTCCAGCCCCCCTGCTCGCACGAATAAACTCCGCCACGAGTGCCGCATCTTTCCGGCCCGGCGCACTCTCCACCCCGCTCGCCACATCGACCGCGCGCGGACGCACGCGGGCGACTGCGTCCGCGACATTCGATGGAGTCAATCCTCCCGACAAAATCACCGACAAGTCCGGGTGCCGGGTCACAAACTTTTCCGCGCCCGCCAGGTCGATCAACTCCCCCGTTCCGCCGAACCCGCGCGGCGACGCGGTGTCCAGCAGCACGAAACGCGTGCCGAAACGCGCGGGATTTTCCATCAACGCCGCCTCGTCCATCGGGATTGCTTTGATGAACGGAAAACCGCGTGAGGCGAAGTGCGCGCAGAACTTTTCATCCTCGCCCCCGTGGAACTGCACGGCATCGAAAAATGGAAGCGTGAGCACCGTCTCCGCCTCCACAATCGCCGGACGCACCATGACGGCAATGCGCGCCACCGAAGCCGGCAGTTCGCGAATCCACGCCGAAGCTTTTTCCAAGTCGATGAACCGCTTCGACCCGCGCCACAGATTGAATCCGAGTGCGTCCGCGCCCAGCGCCACCGCCATCTCCGCGTCCTCCCGCGAGGTGATGCCGCAGATTTTCACGCGCACGTTTTCTGTCGCCGCGCCGAACATCACTCGATCACGCGTCCGCGCGCCACTTTCTCGTCCCGGCCCACCTGCGAGTGATGCGTGATGACGCGGTAGCGTCCGTCGCTGGCGCGGAAGAACGCGCTCAACAACCAACTCACCAGCGAGATCAAAATCGCGCCGAAAAACGTCCTCCAAAAACCGGACACCTGAAAGCACGGGACGATGCCGCCGACAAGCTTCAGCAGCAGCGCGTTGATCACGAAAATAAACAATCCCATCGTCAACAAAATCAGCGGCGCACTGAGCAGCAACAGCACCGGTCGCACGAAAGCGTTGGCGATGCCCAGCAACAGCGACGCGCCGAGGAGACAGCCCACGCCTCCTCCGTAATCGATGCCTGCCACCGGCGCGGCGACAAAGACCGCGACCGTCGTCACCATCCAGCGGAGTAGAAACGGTTTCATGGCCTTGAGCATACGTGCCAGCCGTGGAAATCCAAGTGCCGCCGGAGAAGCGCGCGCCTTGTTTTGCTCCGTGGAAAACCGCGACACACCAGTCAGTGCCGGGCTGCTTTTCGGTTCGAATTCCTTCCCGGAAACGTAACAAAAAAATAGTTTACTCAGCATTCACTATCTGTATTGTTCCGCCGCAAATCGGCCGCTAGGGGCGGCACACAGGGAAACATTTGTAAACAGGATTATGGGAAAAAAAATCGACACATCGAAAAAAGCCGCGACGACGGCGCCAAACACCGCAGCCGTAAAGCCGGCGAAAAAACTGGTGCGCAAAGCGCCTTCCGTGGCGTCCGTGCGGCCCGCTGCCTCCGTCATTTCCGGCGAGGACATCGCGCTTCGCGCCTACTTCATTGCGGAAAAGCGGCTCTACACCGGCCTCACGGGCGACTCGGAATCCGACTGGCTCGAAGCCGAACGCCAGTTGCTCGCAGAACGCTCGGGAAAGAAAGCGGCTGCGACCAAAGCCAAGGCGGCATAGAGCAACGGCAACTCAGCCGTTTAACAGCGCGGAGATTTTCTCGACCAGCCGTTCGATGCTGAACGGCTTCGCAAGCAGGCCCTTCACCCCGGGCTCGCGCAGGCATTCCTGCGCCTTTGTCGGGGCCGCGTGGCCGGACATCAAAATCAACTGCGGCATTTTCCGACCTGCGGTCGGATTGATTGCGTACACTTTGGAAAGCAGAGCGTAAAGCGTCGGCCCGTCCACCGACGGCAGCAGGTAGTCGAAGATCAAAAGATCGTACTGTTTGCGCAGCACCATCTCGAAGGCATACTCGGGATTCGGCGTCGTATCGACTTCACATCCGAGCAGTGACGTCAGCGACTCGCGCACCAGCCGCAAGATCACGACATCATCATCGACGACGAGAATTTTTTTAGACAAAGCGTTCACGACTCTCGCTAATTCATCGGGTCGCGTGCGGCAAGGAAATTGGATTCACTCTGGACAACCCTCGGGCGTCAACACAGGTTTCCGCCATGCCTGCCCGCGATGATTTCCGCGAACTCGCTCAAGCACTGCGCGAACGCCTGGCGATCATTTCCGATCGCGAACTGCGCGA
>JANXWU010000541.1 GCA_025350985.1 Spartobacteria bacterium
GGAATTTGAGTAATAAGACTGTAATGATAACCGAGCAGCAGGCCGGTGGAGGCCGGGCTGTTTTGCAAGGCAATGCCGAAGAGTGAGGATTGAGTTACCGTGGCGTTTTCCTGCGCCATCTCTTTGGTCGATAAGACGCCCAGACCAAGGATTACTTGATGGCGCGTCCCATCCTTCCCTTTCCACGAACAGGCGGGAGTGGCGAGGCTTAGGACAAGGAGGGCAAGAAAGCTGATGGAGGCGGGCATGGCGGCGAAAGGTTCCTTACTTCTTGAGGCGGAAAATGTCCGCTTCCGCCGCGAGCGTCGTACGCGCCGTGGCAGGGGCGCCTTGGACGACTTGGCGAAGGTCTCGGAAAAAAAGCGGCCCGTCGTAGGAATGGCCCAGGAAGTTATTCCGTGCCACGGAGGCGTCGATGACATCGACACCCTTGCCCATGGTAATCTGAGACAGACCTAGTGATTCGTATTGGTGCAGGCTTTTTGAAGCCTTGAGCGCAAGGTCGTGCTGCGAAGTATAAATGGTGATGCGATGGCAGAGAGCCTTGGCCGCGATCAGATTTTGTTTAAAGTAATCCGCCGTCACGTCCGGCTCGATGAGCACTAGTTCGTCGAAGGCCTGCGAGACATGCCAGCCCTGGGTCATGATTTCCTCGAAAAAGTAATCCCTTAGTCCAAAGGTTAGGGCGCGACAGCCCATGCTGTGACCGATCAAAATGATCTTTGATGGCTTAGTCGAGGTATGAAGATGCGCGAGAAACCGACGCAGGTTGTTTTGGTTGAGGTGAACGGTTTCCTCGTCGCGGGCATAGGCAAAGAGCGATTCCGCAGATGGCCAGCTAAAGATGACCGGCACCGGTTTTGGCGAAAGGTCCAAGTCCGCCGAGAAGTGGGCGGCGCGATGCGCGGCTTCGGCGAAGGAGTTGTTGAAACCATGAACGTAAACGATCATCGGTGCGGATTGTGAGGCCAGACCGGCTTCCATTTTGGTGTAGAAAGCGCCGGGCAGCAGACCTTGGCGCGGATCGGGTTCATAGCCCGCGATGCTGGTCCCGCCTGCGTTCCCGGGCTGATGCCCCGTCGGCATGCGGACCCGCGCCTGGCCGAAAGTGACGATCTGATTGTCCTTGGATTTGTTGCCGAAAGTCTTTTCCGGATCGGCACTCCCGGTGATCATTCGGCTCGTGGCGTAAAAGACCCCGACTTCAGTGGTTCCTCCGGTGGTCTGGCGTGAAGCTGTGCTACAGCCAATGAGCGCAACCGCGATGGTGAGGCCGGCGAATCTTTGCACCCAGAACAGGTGGAACGAAAGTAAGGCTGAGAGTTTCATGAAAGGGCAGGGGAGCCGCTTGGAAAGATGTCGAGAAGTAGCAGAGTGATGTTTCGCGCGGCAATAGGTGCAACTACCCAGAGGCAGGACCGATGGCGTGGAGGTGCGCCGCGTGAGAAACCACGGCGGGCGAACACAGAAACTTCCGGCAGGTTGAAGGGGAAGTTAGAAGCTCAAAAAGAAACTTCGGCCAAAGATGAACAGATTTTACCGAAGGGAGAACCTTTCGGGTTATCTGTGATTAGGTGTGGCTCACCACGGCCGGACGTTTAGTAAACGCCCTCGACGATGGTCTTTTCCATCGCGCCGAATGGCCGCACTTCCGCGACGCCGTCCCACGCGTACGGCTCGCGCGGTTTGCGCCGCAAGGCCTCGTCGCGCTCGAGAAAACGCGGCATGAAAAACTCCTTCGTCATCGTCGTGAGTTCGACGCGTCCCCATGTGTCGTAATCCACGGTCGTCGCGGTGTCTTTCGGATCGACCACGCGCAGGACGGCGCGCGGCTGCGGCGCGTAGTAGGTGATCGAGTAGTTGTCCTCGGGGCGCAGCGGCACGCTCGCGGCGAGGCCCATGAGTGTGTTGCCGTAGGTCGGATAAAAGCCGATGCGATTTTCCAAAACTTCCTCGACGATGAAGCGGACGTATTGCGGGAGCATCGTCGTGCCTCCACAGAAGCAGCCGCGGATGCCGGCGTCGAAGATGTCCACTCTTTCCGCCAGCGCTTCGAGCAGCTTCGGCGTCGTGAAGAGGCCGCTGACTTTGCGGTGTTGTAAAATCGTCGCGGCCTGATCGACGACATGCTCCATGTAATGTTTGGCCGGCTCGAACAGCTTTTTGCCAATCAGCTTCTTTACCCAGCGCGGGTCGAGGTCGATAAAGTAGCAGGACGAACCGCGCACATGCGCGAGATGCTCGATGGCCAGCCGCAGCCGGCGCGGACCGGTCGGCCCCATCATCAGCCAGGCTTCGCCGCGCGGGAAATGTTCGTCGGAAAGCTTCTCCGAGAACTCGCTGTAGTCGG
>JANXWU010000542.1 GCA_025350985.1 Spartobacteria bacterium
CGTGTCATTCTGAGCGAAGTGGAGTTCGCCCAAGCGAACGGAACGTAGTCGAAGAATCTCATGCATTTCCCCGAGAAGCGGCGCGCCGGAAAAATGACTCGAGAGATTTTTGGACTTCGCTGTGCTTCTTCCTGAGCTCCAGATTCCTCTGAAAAAGCCGCGCTTCAGATACGATGCTCGCGGTTGGTCGAGCGCAGGTAAATCGTCTTCGTCCGCAAATCGTGGTGCGTCGTGATGTAGCGAATCGTCTGGCTTTTCGCGCGCATCAAGACCGAGTGCGTGACCGCCGTGTGCTCGCGGATTTGCACGCCTTTGAGCATCGGGCTGTCGCTGATCGCGGTCGCGCAGAAAATGATGTTTTGGCCGTGCGCGAGATCATCCGCGTAAAACACCCGCTTCAATTCCTCGCCGTGCCCGTCCGCAATCAGTTGTTTCCGTTCCTCCTCGTCGCGCGGCCACATCATGCACTGGATTTCGCCGCCGAGACATTTGAGCGCCGCCGCCGCCAGCACCGCTTCGGGCGAGCCGCCGATGCCGACGTAGAGATCGACGCCGCTGTCCCAGATCGACGGCGCGATGGCCGCCGCGATGTCGCCGTCACCGATCATCCGGCAGGCCGCACCGATGCGCCGGATTTCCGCGACCAACCCCTCGTGACGCGGCCGGTCCATCACAAGCACGACGACGTCCTGCACGCGCTTCCGCATCGCCTTCGCCACCGACACGATCGTTTCCTCCAGCGGCGCCTGCACCCGGATCGTCTCGACGCCCGCGCGCTCCATGTAGCGTAAAATCTTCGGCCCGTAACCGAGCTTCATCATGTAAAACGACGGCACGTCTTTGAGCGAATAACGAATGCCTTCCTCCGGGCTCGCCGCCGCCAGACACGCAATCGAGTTCGGCGCGCCTTTGGCGATATTCGTGGTGCCGTCAATCGGGTCGAGCGCGATGTCGAACTTGATCGTCCCCGGCGCCCACGTGCCCAGATGCTCGCCCTTGAAAATGCCCGGCGCGTTGTCCTTGATCCCCTCACCGATCACGACTTCGCCGCAGATGTTCATCAAATCGAACATCCCGCGCATCGCATCGCACGCCCCCGCATCCGCCGCGTTTTTATCGCCGCGCCCGAGCCATTGGATCGCGTGCAACGCCGCGTGTTCGGTCGCGCGCACGAAATCATATTCGATGATGCGTTCGACGTCGTAGTACTGTTCGCGAGGCGTTTTCATTTTTGAAAAAAATACCACCGCAGAGGCGCGGAGAGCGCAGAGTGTGGTGCAAGGGAAAAGCAAAATCAATCTTCGCGCTCGCAGCCAAAAACTTGGAGGGACGAGCTCTGCGAATCTTCATTATTCTTGGGCGTCGCCGAGTTCCGCCCTCCAATTCTGGAAAACAAAAAGGCGAACGGGTTCGCCGTTCGCCTTTGGAACTCGAATCCACGCCGTGCTAACCTCCCCGCGTGACGCTGAAGCAAGAGGTTCACAATCTTAACGATGAACTGCCCGACAATTCTCCGCTGCTGGCGGAAGGCCGCGAGACTTTGCGGATGAACCATGCCATCGGTTAAGTAATGGCGGATGTTCGTGAAGGGCACACCTACAGCGCGGAAGTGTTTAAGGCAAAGGTGCGGGAGCCGAAGACGGCAAGGAGTAAGGCATCGCTTGAAGTTGCTGGCACGATGGATTATTTGCCGTCCGCCTTACTGATTTCCAACTCTACAAAATCATGCCCAAAGCACTGGACGAAATCACGCATGACGCCATTGAACTTACCCGTCATGAACGGCTGACCCTTGCCCGCATCCTTCTCGATCTTGACGCTCCCGCAATGGACGAGGACGTGGACACCAAATGGGATGCGGAAATTCGCGCGCGCTTGGCAGCTTACGACGAAGGCCGCGTGCAGGCCGAGCCTTACGACGAAGTCCGTGCCCGGATGCAACGGCGCTTCGGGCGATGAGCCTCGTCCTGCTCCCGCAGGCATCTGCGGAACTGAGCGAAGCCGTCGAGTATTACGAAAGTGAACAAGCCGGGCTCGGCGCGCGGTTCTGGCTGG
>JANXWU010000011.1 GCA_025350985.1 Spartobacteria bacterium
GCCACTGGTTCCGGGACCGTGAACGGTGCGCTTTTCTCCATCAACACCCTGCAACCGGCTGGCTCGGGCGTGATCGACCCTTTCTTGACGATCCAGCAACACGGTCCCGGAGGACCGGAGCAGGGTTATAACAGCACGGCGCTGCCCTTCGACACCAAACGCACGACTTACAACCATGAAATTAAGTTGGGCGACTTGGGACAGGTTACCATCGGCAACACGGCCTACTTTCAATTCGTGGTCGATGTCAACGAGCCAAACGGGAAGGGCAAGTCTCTGATCTCCCTGGATATGTTGAAGGTTTATACGTCTCCCTCCATCCAAACGAACACTTCGACGACACCTACCGTGCAAGGGGGCGTCGCTTTTGATCTCTTCAACGGCTCGCTCGGCAACTTGCGCTACGACTTGAGCAACCCGGTGGGACTCAACTCCGTGCTGTATAACGACGTTCATCACGGCAGCGGACAGGCTGATATCAACATCTATATCCCTGTGTCAGACTTCGCCGGTGCCAGTCCCAATGACTACCTTTACATGTATCAAGCTTGGGGATTCAACGCATCTGCGGACTTCGAGACGAGCGGCGGTTTCGAGGAGACCTTTTTCTTGAAAGGCAACAGTTTTACGCCGGTGCCGGAAGTGCCGGCCTTCCTGCCTTTGGCGGCAGTGTTACTGGTGGCCGTGGGTGGTCACATGCTCTGGGCGCGCCGGAAGGAATCGTCTGAGTTGACGGCTTAACTCCTTAACTCGTCTTTCCCGAAACGCCTGCCGTTCTCCTGAACGGCAGGCGTTTTGCTTAGTCAGGCTTGCGGCTTTTACCAATTGCCGCGCGGGAAAGCTTGGCTGTGTGGCCGGAGGAATGCTAGGGAGTCATTCTTCATGCCTGCCATTGACCAGACCGAAACCAAGTGGAACTGGCGCAAGTTTTGCCTCCTCGCGGGCATCCCGCTCTTGCTCGTGGTGGCGAGCGGTTTCGGCTACCGCGCTTATCGCAAATGGCAGCCGCAGCGCCTGGCCGCGCAAGCATCCGCTTTTCTGGCGAAGGGCGACTACAAAAGCGCGGTGCTGTCTTTGAACCGGGCGATTCAAATCAATCCCAAAAGCATTCCCGCCACCCGCGCGATCGCGGAACTAACCGACAAGGTGGGCTCTCCCGATGCGCTGGTGTGGCGGCAGCGGATGCTGCAACTTCAACCGGGCTCGCTCCCCGACATCCTCGCTTTTGTCGCCGTGGCTCTTCGCCTCGCCGAACCCGAAACCGCCAGCCAATCGCTCACCCTGGTTCAGGAGCAGGACAAACAGAAACCGGAGTATCAAGCCGCTGCCGGGAATGTGGCGATGGCTGCGCAGGAATTTGTAAAGGCGGAAGCGCATTTTCAGCAAGCCCTGGCCGCCGAGCCGAACAACGACAACTACCGCTTTCTGCACGCCGCGGCGCAAATCCACCTTCCCGATTTACTGGGCCAAACCGCCGCGCGGGCCACGCTGGAAAAGCTCGCGGCCAACCCGAAATTTCATCTGCCGTCGCTGCGGGTGATCGTCCGCGATCTGATTTCCGGCCACCAGCCCACCGAAGCGCTTCGGCGTTCTCGCGACATCGACCACGATCCGCACGCGGGTTTTGAAGATCATCTGGTGCAGTTGGATTTGCTCTTTGCGACCCAGGATGACGGCTTCTCCGCGCATCTGGTCAAAGTAAGAGCCGAGGCGGCGCAGGACCCGCGGCGCGTTGGTGAAGTCCTGATATGGCTGGGCCGAAACGGGCTGGCGCGGGAAGGTGTCGATTGGGCGCGAGGCTTGCCGCCGGAAGTGACCGAGACTTATCAGGCTGGGCCGGCGCTTGCGAACTGTTACGTGACGCTGAGGCGTTGGGAGGACCTGTCCGAACTGGTCAAAAACCATTCATGGAGGCAACTGGATTTTCTGCGTCGTCTTTACCTGGCGCGCGCCTTGCGGGAGCAGGGGAACAACAGCGCCTTTTTGGCGGAATGGGGAACGGCTCTGAGCGGCGCGGCTCAAAAGCGGGAGACGCTGATCCGGCTGGCCGAAGTGGTGCAGGCTTGGGAGTGGCCGGGCGAGTTGCGGGAGTTACTCTGGACGGCGGTCAAACAACAGCCTGATCCGTTGTGGGCGTTGCAGCTTCTTCACCGGCAATATGCGGACGCGCACGACACCGCCGGGCTGCATCAAGTGCTCGGTCGGATCGTGCAATTTGATCCTTCCAACGACGAGGCCAAAAATAACTTCGCCATGCTTTCCCTGCTCCTTAAAAGCAGTATCGACCGCGCCGCGAGCGTGGCTCAGGAGTTATACTTAAAGAATCCCAAAGAGCCGGCCTTTGTCTCCACTTATGCCTATGCTTTGCACCTGCGGGGCCATTCCGAGGAAGCGTTGCAACTGATGAGCGCCCTGCCGCCTCAGCGACTGGAGCAACCTTCCATCGCCGCTTACTACGGACTCCTGCTTACCGCTAATGGATTTCGCGACAAAGCTGCGACTTATCTCGATCTTGCGAAAGCAGCCGACCTTTTGCCCGAGGAAAAGGAACTGGTGGCGGATGCCTTGAAATAATTCTGTCCCCTGCCGTATAGCCTAGAGAGGGAAGACTACTCTGGGCAGGGATGAACTCGCCTGGGAGGTCAGCGAACTACGGCAGGTATGGAACATGCTTAATTTGAATCCGAATCCTCAGACCTTCATGTTTCCCAAATATCTCTCACGTCGAGCCTCCGCACGCGGCTTCACTTTTATCGACGTCATGGGAGCCGCGCTGATCGTGGCTTTGTTCTTATCGGGAACGTTCTATGGCAACTCACGGGCGTTGAACATGCTTCGTGCCTCCAAGGAAACCATCATCGCCAGTAAGATTCTCCAACAACGCATGGAGCAGGTGCGCGCCTCCAACTGGACGGAGGTTACGGATGCCATTTCGATGCAGGCGACTTATGCCACGGCCGCGGATGCTTCGGTGGGACTAAACGGGGTTATTGAAACCTTGACCATTTCGATTTTTCCTAGCGTCAGCGGAACGAACATTAAGATTTCGCGATCCACCGCGGGGTTGGCGACGGTCGTTACGGATAATCCCAACCTTGTCGATGGTAATGCCGTGCGGGTCGATGCGAGAGTCACCTGGACGGGCACTCCAGGTGGGATAACTCGCGTCCGGGAAATGTCCACGATCGTCGCAAATGGAGGGTTGGGCCGATGAAGCTTATTTCCTCGCGCCTTCGCCGCCTCGCAGGCTTTACCTTGGTCGAAGTGTTAATGGCGACGGGTGCCAGTTCTATTGTCCTCGCGGGCTTGGTGGCCGGCTCGGTCGCTTTGCAGCGCAGTTGGATGGCGGTGACGGATTACGCCAATGCGGAGAACGATCAAATGCGCATCTCCGAT
Organism: Spartobacteria bacterium; assembly: GCA_025350985.1. Classification (GTDB taxonomy): domain Bacteria; phylum Verrucomicrobiota; class Verrucomicrobiia; order Chthoniobacterales; family Chthoniobacteraceae; genus JANXWU01. Next base: position 3,397 of record JANXWU010000011.1, read on the forward strand.
TATCTTTCCGTGGATATGCGGCGCGCGGTCACAGTCACACCCGATGGCACGGGTGGCGTCACCGTGGTCCTGCCTAATTACTACAACTCCGATGGCACGCCCAAGACGCCTTCGGTTGTCCAGCAAATGGGATGGCCCCCGGGCGCGAAAAAACACGGGCATCACAAACACAAAAACATCATCGTCGATCAAGCTTCGACTTATGACTCTGGAGTTACAAAAACGGTGAAATATTACAAAGGGAGCTCGGCCACCATCGGCAAGGACACGTCGATCTTGTATCGGGAGACGGGGGGAGTGGCGACGCCGATCGCCACCGATGTAGCTGACTTTAACGTGACTATTACGGACGACGATGTCCTGGCCAAGACACAGATTACCTTTTCGCCCCGTTTTCGCACAGGGGTGAATAGCACGGCCACCGCCGGCACCACTTACTACCAGACTACCCTGCTTCGCAACCTTCAATAAGTGACGTCATACCTATGAAACAACCCCGTTTGCC
>JANXWU010000044.1 GCA_025350985.1 Spartobacteria bacterium
ATCGACTTCGGCGAGGCACACGATTTCCACGTTCGACACCCTCGCGATTTCCAGCCAATCACTCGCCGCCATGCCGTCCGCGCCGAAGCTGGCGTGCCGGACGCGCTTGCTCGGCGGCGCGGAGATGAGATGCGGGATGAAAAAGGGCGCGGTGAAGGCGGCACCGGCGGTTTTGAGAAAGTCACGACGAGTGGTGCGGAGGGGAGTGGTCATGGGTGTCCCAAGTGAATGTCGCGAGCGCGAGGATCGCTAGCACATTTTGCAGCGGCTCCGAGATTGCCTGTCCGCCAAACTCGCCCGTACGCAAAAGAGGCACGCCCTGAGACGTGCCTCTTTTCGCCGGCATTCCGCGGTTTAGACCGTGGATTTCATTTTGTACTGGCCCGGTGTCGGCAGCAGATATTGGCCGTCTTTGCCGGGCATCGTCGGCGGCTTCGAATCCCACGTCACCTTCTCGGGCATCGTGCGGTAGTCGAGCTTCCAAATCTCATTCCAGTTGGCCGGCTGCCCGGTGTAGTCGGAGCAGCGGCCCAGCACCGCCGTGAACGTGCTCGTCGCGCCGTAGTAGGCGTTGTTGACCGCCTTGTCCTCGCGGATGGCGGCGTGTAATTCGTTGTGCTCGATTTGATAGGGATCGGGATTTTCGCCGGTGAATTTCCACAGCACGTTGCCCTTGTAATCCTTCGCCTCCGCAAATCCCGGATGCAGGTTGAGCACGCCTTTGGTGCCGTGAAATTCCTCGCGCACTTCGCCCTTCGAGCCGTTGATTTGCCGGCACTGACTGCTGACCATGATGCCGCCGGGGTAGCGGTATTCGATCGCGTGGTGATCGTAAATTTCCGACGGCTTCTCCGGGTTGCGCACCTGGCGCCCGCCCAAGCCCGAACTGGCTTCGGTCGGATTCGCGCCGATGAACCAGTTCGCCACGTCGATGTTGTGGACGTGCTGCTCATTGATGTGGTCGCCGCACAGCCAGTTAAAGTGATACCAGTTGTAAACTTGGAACTGCATCTCGTTCTGGCCGGGCTTGCGGTCGCGATACCAGATCGCCCCGCCGTTCCAGTAAACATGCCCCGAGATGATGTCGCCGATGACTCCTTCCTGCACTTTTTTCAAAGCTTCGCGGTAGCTGGTTTGATAACGCCGCTGCAATCCGACGACGACTTTCAACTTTTTCTCGTCAGCCATCTTCGCGACTTCGGTCACGAGCCGCGCGCCGTACGAATCGACGCACACCGGCTTTTCCATGAAGACGTGTTTGCCCGCCTTCACCGCCGCCTCGAAGTGGAACGGACGGAAACCCGGCGGCGTCGCGAGGATCACGACATCGCAATGCTCGAACACTTTTTCGTAAGCATCCAAGCCGACGAACTTCCGATCGTCCGGCACATCGACCTTGTCGTCGTGCGCTTTTTTCAAACTCGCGAAGCTCTGGTTGAGCCGGTCTTCGTGCGCGTCCCCCATCGCGGCCAGGCGCACGTAGGAATTGGGCACGCTGAGCGTTTGGTTCGCCGCGCCGGTGCCGCGTCCGCCGCAGCCGATGAGGCCGACGCGGAGGATGTCCGGAGCCGCCGCCGCTTTGGCGCGACCAGGCAGCACAAGGTTTGACGCGAGCAGACCCGCGCCGACGACGCCGGTGCGGGCGAGCATTTCACGACGGGAAATATGGGAGGGATTGGTTTCGTTGTTCATGGGGTTTGGTTTGGTGTGGAATTAAAGCCAGCCGCTGCGATAAGCCGGCCGTTTCAAAAATTTGTTCGCGGCTTCGACGTTCGTCACTTTCATCGCCTTCGCGTCCCATTGGATCGACGCGCCGGACCGGATCGCGAGATTGCCCAGCGAGACAAATTCCGTCAGCGGCGCGGCGTAATCGAAATTGGAACTCGGCAGCCCGCCGTTCACGATGCAATGCGCCCACTCGGCCTGCGGATTGCCCGGCTTGGGACTGCGCGCCTCGGTCTTTTTGATCGTCCCGTCGGCCATCGCCTTCTTCACCTCGTCGTATTTGGCTTGGGGAAAAATCACCGGATGCTCGCAGTACGCCTCGGCCTCGAAAATCACGCCGTCCGTCCCGATGAACATCATCCCGCTTTGCGCCTTGTCGAAAACCTCCTGCGGCACGCGTTCGTCCCGTTCCGGCTTGTTCATTTTGCCGTTGTCCAGCTTGCCGTCGTTCCAACTCACGACCAGCGCCGGATGTTTTTCGGATTGGGCAAAATGATACTTCAGCGTGCTCCAAGTCGGCGCATTCAGGTCGGTGATCTTCCCGCTCTCGGCCTCGATTTTTACCGGGATCTGCTGGCCCAGGATGCTGAACGAAGAGTCCATGATGTGGCAGCCCATGTCCCCGAGCGCGCCGCTGCCGAACTGCCACCACCCACGCCACGAGAACGGATGCACCGACTTCCCGCGCCTCGCGTCCTGCCCCGGCGGCACGTCGAACTCGAAATACGGCTCGCTCGCCTCCACGCCCAGCCACAAATCCCAGTCCAGACCCTCCGGCGCGGGCTTCGCGACTTTCGCCAGCGGCCCCTGCGGCCAGATGGGCCGGTTCGTCCACAGCCGGATTTCCTTCAGCGTCCCGATCGCCCCCTGCTCCACCCATTCCTTCGCCAGCCGCTGCCCTTCCATCGTGCGGCCCTGGTTGCCCATCTGCGTCACCACGCCCGCCGCCTTTGCGGCTTGGTGCAGCTCGCGGATTTCCCAGATTGTGTTGCAGAGCGGCTTCTGCACGCAGACGTGCTTTTTATTTTTCAAAGCCCACATCGCCGCCGGAAAATGCGTGTGGTCCGGCGTGGACACGATCACGCCGTCGAGACCCGCCGCCATTTCCTCGAACATCTTCCGATAATCCGCGAAAAGTTTCGGCGCCGCCGGCACGTCGCTTTTGGCAGCGGTGTATTTCTTCGTCAGCTCCACCGCGGCCTTTTCCAGCAGCTTGCTGTCCACATCGACGAGCGCCACG
>JANXWU010000045.1 GCA_025350985.1 Spartobacteria bacterium
CCGGACAGCCGCCGAGTTCCGTGCCGAAATGCGTCTCGTGCTCGGCGGCGGCAAAATACGCCAGCATCTCGTGCGGCGTGCCGAAAAAGACCAGCCGCCCGCCCTTGTCGAGCAGCGCGGCCTTGGAAAACATCTGGAAAATTTTCGACGTCGGCTGATGGATCGTCACGAGCACGATCTTGTTGTGCGCCATCGAGCGGATGATCTCGATGACGTGCTCGGCGTCCTTCGACGACAGGCCGCTGGTCGGCTCGTCGAACAAAAAAACATCCGCCCCGCCGATCATGTCGAGGCCGATGTTCAGCCGTTTGCGCTCGCCGCCGCTGAGGGTTTTTTTCAACGGCGAGCCGACGACCGACGCGCGCCGCTCGCTGAGTCCGAGTTCCACCATCCGGCCATCGACGCGGCGGCCCCGGTCGCGCGTCGCGAGATGCGGCGCGCGGATGGCGGCGGCGAAATCGAGGTTTTCCTCGATGGTCAAATGCTCGTCGAACGCGTCGTCCTGCGGGATGTAGCTGATGAAATGCTTGAGCGATTCGAGGTTTTGATAAAGCGGCTGGCCGTTGAGCAAAATTTCGCCGCGCCACGGCGGAAGCTGGCCGGAAATGGCGCGCATCATCGTCGATTTACCCGACCCGCTGGCGCCCATCACGCAGACCATTTCTCCGCGTCCGACGGAAAAGGAAATGCCGTCGAGCGCGGGTTCGTTCGTGCTGAAACGATGGGTGAGGTCGCGCACTTCGAGGGTGCTGATGATGTTGCGCTCCTCCTCGATGATGCGCTCGGAAAAGTCGCAGCGCAGAATCTGGCCGGTGTCGATGCGGATGGTGTCGCCGTCGGCGAGGGCGGCACTGTTGCGGACCGGCGTATCGCCGACAAGGATCGGGCGGTCGGCCTGGAGGACGTTGATGCGCCCGATCTTGTGCTCGTAGTCGCAGAAGATTTTCAGCAGCACCTCGCCGCCGGTGCCAGGCGAAAGCAGGATGTCGTCCTCTTCGAGCAGGCCGGGATTGTTCGAGACGAGGTATTCGGATTTGTGCGCTTTGAGTTGAAACCGCCCGCCGAGCGCGCGCGCCTTCCGTCGCAGCTCACTCAACGGCAACTCGCTCGACTCGTGAAAAACAATCTTGTCCTCCAGCGTTCCCTCGACGTACGCGCCCGCGCGCAGCCGCACGGAATTGAGCACCGCATCCACATTTCTCAAGGCCCGCACCTGCACCTTCAAGCCAAAGCGCACTTCGAGGCAACTGTCGCGCGTCCGGCCTTTTTCGAGCTGCACCTCGTCGTCCTTGTCGATGGCGAGATAGACCTGCGTGAGCGAGACGTTTTTCTTGGCGTTGAAATAGTAAACGAGTTCCTGATAGGTGAGCACCTGCTCGCCGAGCACGATGCGCTGGCCGGAATAAAGGCGGCAAAATTCGCCCGGTTTGAGGGGCCGACCCCGCGCGATGATCGTTCGCTGGCTGAGGTTTTTAAGCAGGATCAAATCGTGATAACGGAACGCGAGCAACTGTTCGTCCGCTCCCAATTCCCGGAGCGCCACGTCGCCCACGCCGTGGTGCCCGAACGAGAGCGATTCCAACGGCGACGCGCCCCGCTGCGCCGCGCCGGCTTCCGTCGATTCGGAGGCGTTGAGTTGATAGACGATGTCGATCGCCTGCGAGGCCATGCCGAGTTGCGACATGAAAGCGTAGTAGTTCGCCATTTGCTCCTGGCCGAGACCTTCCTTGGAGATGAGGTCGTAAAGTTGCACGCCGAGCATGATTTTGCGCTCGGCGTTCAACTGCCCCGCGAGCTTCTGCGCCATCACGTCCACGTCGTGCTTTTCATGCAATGCCTGCCGGAAGAGCGAGCGCAATTCCGAGTACACAGACTGCGGATAATCGTGCCGGAGAAAACTCAGGCTCGAATCGATTTCCTCCTCGAGCACGTTGCCTTTGGCCTTGGAAAAGGCCGCGAGCACCTGGATCAAATGCGGCAGCAGATTCGGCCCTTCGGCGAAGGTGCGCGGTTTGCGCAATGCGCGCCGCAGGAAGCGCCGGACGCTGTTGCGGATGCGGTGCGTCAACGGGTTGAGAAAACCGAACCGCTGCCCGAGTTGCTGTCGAAAGATTTTGTAAGTTTCAGCCATGCCGAACCACTCGCGTCACGCGGAGGCAAGGCTCTACTATGCAACCGGGATGGAGTGTTGTCGATTGGTGCGCGGTCATTCACGACGCAGCCGAAACCACCAGCAGACAGGGCACATCGCATTTGACCGCCCGCCGATTCTCCTTAGAGTGCGTCTCCGCGCGTTTCCGCCCCTTTACGATCCGTCATGAACGGGGCATCGTAGGCGAAGCGGATCGAACTTTATGCCTCAACTGGACTCCCGAAATCAAAAAGAAAAAAGCCCGCGCGGTGCCGGTGAACCCGGCGGGTTCAACTGGCGCGGGGCGGTGTTGATGGCGCTGGCGTTTTTGCTGCTGGTCGGCTTTGTCGTTTCCAAGGGCCCGCTGGGCGAAGTGAAGGAGATTGTCCTGCCGCAGTTTTACGACTTGGTGGAAAAGGATCAGATCGACAAGACCGCGCCGATGGATTTGGTGATCGAGGACGGCATGGCCACGCAGAGCCTGCGGGGCGTTTACCACAGCGAGAAAGATCCGAACACGGCCCTGAAGTTTCGCACCACGATCTTTGTCGATCTGGAAAAGGACAAGCTGCTGAGGAAACTCGACGAGCACAAACTCGCCTACACGACCAAGCGCGAGTCGAATCTCTGGGCGAACGCGCTCTTCAGCTTCGCGCCCATCGCGCTCTTTTTGGTCATCCTTTACTTTTTCTTCCGCCAGCAAATCCGCATGGCCGGAAAAGGCGCGCTCAACTTCGGCAAGAGCCGCGCGAAAATGCTCAACCGCGACCGGAACAAGATCACCTTCAAGGACGTCGCCGGCGTCGAGGAAGCAAAGGATGAGGTCCAGGAACTCGTCGAGTTTTTGAAAGACCCGAAACGCTTCCAGAAACTCGGCGGACGCATCCCGAAAGGCGTGCTGATGGTCGGGCCTCCGGGCACCGGCAAGACGCTGCTCGCCCGCGCCATTGCCGGCGAGGCGGATGTGCCGTTCTTCTCCATCTCGGGTTCGGACTTTGTGGAAATGTTCGTCGGTGTCGGCGCGAGCCGCGTGCGCGACATGTTCGAGCAGGGCAAGAAATCCGCGCCGTGCATCATTTTCATCGACGAAATCGACGCCGTCGGACGGCACCGCGGGCACGGGCTCGGCGGCGGTCACGACGAGCGCGAGCAGACGCTCAATGCGCTGCTCGTCGAGATGGACGGTTTCGATACGCAGGAAGGCGTGATCATCATCGCGGCAACCAACCGGCCCGACGTGCTCGACCCGGCGCTGCTGCGTCCGGGCCGTTTCGACCGGCAAATCACGGTCAATCTTCCCGACGTAAAAGGCCGCGAGGAAATCCTGCGCGTCCACGCGCGCAAGGTAAAACTCGGCGAGGCCGTCGATCTGGCGGTGATTGCGCGCGGAACGCCCGGCTTCTCCGGAGCGGAACTGGCGAACGTGATCAACGAAGCCGCGCTCATCGCCGCGCGCAAAGGTTTGAAAGCCATCGCCAACGCGCAACTCGAGGAAGCCCGCGACAAAGTGCGCTGGGGCCGCGAACGCCGCAGCCTGGCGATGAGCGACAAGGAAAAAACTTCAACGGCCTGGCACGAAGCGGGCCACGCCGTGGTCAGCGTTTTGCTCGAACACACCGACCCGCTGCACAAAGTCACGATCATCCCGCGCGGGCGCGCGCTCGGGGTCACGATGTCGCTGCCGGTGGGCGATCAATATTCGATGAGCCGCAAGGAGGCGCTGGACAATCTCGCGATGACCGCCGCCGGCCGCATCTCGGAGGAACTTTACACCCACGACCTCTCCACCGGGGCCTCGATGGACATCAAGCAGATGACCCGGCTTGCGCGCAAAATGGTGTGCGAATGGGGCATGAGCGACAAAATCGGCATGGTCGAATATGGCGAGCACGAGGATTACGTTTTCCTGGGACGCGATCTCGGCCACGGGCGGGAATACAGCGAGGCGACCGCGCAGGAGATCGACCGCGAGGTGAAAAA
>JANXWU010000056.1 GCA_025350985.1 Spartobacteria bacterium
CTCGACTTCGAGGCGGCGATCGACGCCTGATTTCTCCAGAGCCACGACGCTCCCTGCGCAGTCGATGTGCCCCTGCACGAAGTGTCCACCCAGCCGGCCATTGGCCGCTAGGGCGCGCTCCAAGTTCACGCACGCATCGGCCTTCAACTGCCCCAAATTTGTCCGCGCCAGCGTTTCGTCGAGCAAATCAAAAGTCAGCTCGCCCCCTTCACGCCGCGTCGCGGTGAGACAGCAGCCGTTGACCGCGACGCTGTCGCCCACGGCAATTTTCGGCCCGAGGCTGGGCGCAAACACCACCAGTTTGGCGCTCCCGCCGTTGCGCTGAAACGCCAGCACTTGCCCTTTTTCCTCAACGATTCCGGTGAACATGGATGCCTCTGATATGCCTCGGCGGACTCAATGCTACACCGGCGCGCGAAAGGCAAGACGAAATGGAAAGGGCACTCCCGCACCTTGGGCGCATCGGACTTCCCCTCCCGCGCCCTCCTTCCGACGGTGAGGCGCGCGGGCTTGTCGGTGGCTTGGGCAGCCACTAAGTTGGCCGGGATGAAGCGTTCATTCAGTGCGGAGGAGCCGGAACTGATGGACCAGCCGCAGCCCGTCACCCGCGAATTGGAGATCGACCTCGAAAACCTGCGGAAGATCAATCGCTACTTCGGCAGCCACTCGCTTCTTCGGCCCTTTCTCCGGCGCTGGTTCGAGCCGGGCCGCACTTTTCGAGTGCTCGATCTGTGCACCGCATCCGGTGACTTGCCGCGCATGATGATCGACTGGGCGCGGTCGCGCGGCATCGCGTTAAAAATCGACGCCGTGGAAATGAACGCGTCGATCCTCGAGATCGCACGGAGGCGTAGCGCCGCTTATCCCGAGATCAATTTCATCCACGCCGACGCGCTCCACTTCGCCGAATCCCTGACCTACGACCTCGTGCATTGCTCTCTCGCGCTCCATCATTTCAGCGAGGAAAATGCGACGCGGCTGCTGCGGCACATGCGCGAGCTTTCGCATGACAAAGTGCTCGCCTCCGACCTCGAACGCAGCGCGGTGACGCAACTCAGCGTCTGGCTTTTGACGGCGTGCGTTTTTCGCGAACCGATGACCAGACATGACGGCCGTCTCTCGGCCCGGCGCGCGTTTTCGTTTTGGGAATTCGCCCAACTCGCCGACGCGGCTGGTTGGGAAAATTTCGAGCACCGGCGATTTTTCCCCGCCCGGCAAGCCATGTGGATGAGTGTCCGCGAAGAGGCTCCCGTCGTCGAAGTCGCCAGTCCCGCGCTTGATTTCGCGACCTGAGAGGCCGGCAAACTATTCAAGTCGGCCGCACTCTGCGCGGGGCGTAAGCTGCTTCCGAGTCGGCAGCGTCACGCGCCCATGCCTTCCTCGAACGAACCCGCTGCGACTGGGAAGCAGAGGTTGTCGCGCACGTAGCCGATGCCATCGGCAGAGCAATAATCTAGTTCCTTGTGCGCGCTCTCGGCTTCGACGACCAGCGGTGCGGTGTCGCATTTCATGAGTTGTCGATACCGCTGCGGATAGCCAATCGCGATCAGCAACTCGACGTAGCGCTGCATGTTCAAGTCGCCGCTGCCGAGGTCGGTGAATTGCATCGCGCGCTTCGGCCAGCTCGGCTCCATCGCCCGCAGTGGAAAGCCGGCACGGATCACAAAATTTTTCACATGCGCCGCGTACACGCGCGAGCCGACTTTCAGAAAACGCTGCTCCCACGTCTCGCCTTCCCAGCAGTGCGACGGATCGGCATTCACGCCGAGACACTTGTCGCCGTCGCAAATCTCGACCAGCAGGTTGAAATCATCCGCGCACGCGGCGGCGGTGCCGGGGTGAATTTCGTGGCAAAGTTTGATGCCCAGCTTGTTCGCGTGCGCACGCAGCTTCGCGGTTTTTTTCACGAACCGCTCCTTGCCTTCCTTCAACAAATCGAACCCGCCACCGGCCCAAAAGCCCCATGGATAGCCGGTCGCCAGCTCCCACCCGAACGCCACGCCCCAAAACATCGGCATGATTTTGACCCCGAGTTCCGCCGACAAATCCATCAACTTGAGCAGGTAATTCTCGTGCCACTTCTCGATCTCCTGCGGCGATTTTTTCGCGACGTCAGGAGCGATGAACGGGTTGCCCGATTTCGTCCCCGTCCACGCGCTCGTGTGAACCCAAAATGGGCAGTGCGCGCTCACGCCGTCGAGCGTCATCCCGCGCGACTCGAACGCCTCGCGGATTTCTTTCGCCGGCTTAAAAAGCTTGCCGCCGTTGAGCATGTAGTTGCTCGGCTGGGCGCCGGTCGCGCCAGCGGCTTTGGCGTAATCGAGAAACTGCGCGAGGGATTTTGCGCCATGCTGCGCGCCCTCGATCGAGGGATGATAAGTCGGCTTGGCCATGGGAGGAGTGGAGCGTTGAGAGTTGGAAGTTGAGCGTTCGGAAAAAGTCGGTTGCGTTCTATCGCGTGTCATCGGCGAAGGCAATCGTGAACTGGAGCGTTACCTTCCCATATTCATAAGGTTCTTCGACTGCATTCCAGCCGCTGCACTCGGAAGGACCCGCGTCTAAACGTGGGATCGAATTTACTTCGCACGCAAGCTTGGCCATCATCACGACTCGCATGAGTTTCATCCACGACGACTTCCTCCTTCAGTCCGAAACCGCGCGCGAGCTTTACCACCGCTTCGCCGCGCCGCAGCCGATTTTCG
>JANXWU010000067.1 GCA_025350985.1 Spartobacteria bacterium
GGCGACGCGCTCGTGGCGGCGGCCCATCTGCGCGCCCGCGGCTGGACCGTGCGACTCCGGCCGGTGTTCGAGGAGGACGACCTCAGTGAGCTGACGCAAAAAAAATTGCGCGACTTTCACGCGGGCAGCCGGGGCGTTGAGTCAGCCGGAACTTTTCCGCCCGCCGAACCGTTCGTGATTTTGGACGGCCTGCTGGGCCTCGGCGCGACCGGGCCGCTGCGCGAACCGATTCGGGCAGCAACGCAGGAAATCAATCGCGCACGGAAAAATGCGAACGCCCAAGTTTTCGCCCTTGACCTGCCCACCGGTCTCGACGCCGACACGAGCGCAGCCGATCCAGACTGCGTGGTCGCGGATTTCACCCTCACCATCGGCTTCGCCAAAAGCGGGTTGCTGGCCAGCGACGCCACGAATTTTGTCGGGCGGCTGGCCGTGCTCGCGCTGGATGAACTATCCGCGGACGCGCCCGCCACGGCACAACTCGCGACGGCGCAAAATCTCGCGTCACTTTTGCCGCGGCGAAAATTCGATTCGCACAAGGGAGACTTCGGGCGCGTCGGCATCGTCGCCGGCTCGGTCGGCACGACCGGCGCGGCGCTGATGACCGCCGAAGCCGCTCTACGTGCCGGTTCCGGGCTGATCACGCTTTATTCCACCAGCGAAGTTTACCCGCTGCTCGCCTCCGCGGCGCGACCGGAAATCATGATTCGCCCCGTCGATTGCTACACCGATGTCCTGAAGGAAAAGCTCGACGTTCTCGCGGTCGGGCCGGGCGTCGGACGAAAGTACGACGAGGACATTTTGCAACTCATCGCACGCGCGCCGCAGCCGATGGTCATCGACGCCGATGCGCTCAACGCCCTCTCGACCAACGTCGCCCTCCTCGCCCGTTGCGCGGGGCCGCGCCTGCTCACGCCGCACCCCGGCGAAATGGCGCGCCTGTTTTCCACGAAAGGAAAATCGCGCGTGGAAATCGTGGCTGAGTTCACGGAAAAATATCCCGTCACTCTCCTGCTCAAAGGCGCGCGCACGCTCGTCGGCGCACGCGGCCAGCCGCTCAGCTACAACAGCACCGGCCATCCCGGCATGGCCACCGGCGGAATGGGCGACGTGCTCACCGGCATCTGCGCCGCGCTGCTCGCGCAAAACCTCGCGCCGTTCGACGCCGCGCGACTCGGTGCGTGGCTGCACGGACGCGCCGCGGAAATTGCCATTTTTGAAAACCTGCACTCCGCGGAATCCCTCGCGGCCACCGACCTTTTTCCGACGCTCGGAAGAGCCTTTCGGCAACTGTGCTCCGGCTGTTTCTAGCGCGCACTTGTGTTGCTCTCCAAGCTGCGGCAAGGTTCCCGCCCATGGAAAAAAAGCGCCTCGGCTGTCTCGGCATCGGCCTCATCCTCATCCTGTGTGTGAGTTTGTTTTTTAACCTCGTCCTCGGCTTCGCGAGCACCGCCAAACTCGGCCGGCGCACCCTTTCCATTACGCAAAAAGCGCCCAAGTTCGAGGAGGCCACCGTCGCCGATGCGACCAATTCCAGCTCGGACAAAATCGCGCTGATTCCCCTCCACGGCTTGATCAGTTCGTCGCTCGACGGCGCGCTCGGAAGTTCGATGGTCGAGGACATTAAAATCGCCCTCCGGCAGGCGGCGGCAGACAAAAACGTGCGCGCCGTCGTGCTCGAAGTGAACTCGCCCGGCGGTGAAGTCACCGCCTCCGATGTCATCTACAACGCCGTGCGCCAAGTGCGCGACCAGACCAAAAAGCCGGTCATCGTTTACATGGATTCGGTCGCCGCGAGCGGCGGCTATTACGTCGCCTGCGCGGGCAGTCACATCATGGCAAACGAAACCACGCTCACCGGCAGCATCGGTGTGATCATCGAGACGCTAAACTACGAGCACCTGATGGAAAAAGTCGGAGTGAACACGGTCGTTTTCAAAAGCGGTGAAATGAAGGACATGCTCAGTGGCAGCCGCAAAATGACGGCCGAGGAAAGCGAATACGTGCAAAAACTCGTCATGCAGACCTACGAAAAGTTCGTCGGCATCGTCGCGACCGAACGCAAGCTGCCGGTCGAGAGTTTGAAAAAAGGCATCGCCGATGGTCGCGTCATCTCCGGCAAGGATGCGCAAAAAGAAAAGCTCATCGACAGCCTCGGCCAAATCGAAGACGCCTTCGCCCTCGCCAAAAAACTGGGCAACGCTCCCGACGCGTCGGTCATCCGCTACGAGTCGCAGTTCCATTTCGGAAAACTTTTCAAGCTGCTGGGAAAAGCAGAACCGCCGAAGATCGAAGTGAAGCTTCCGCAGCAGTTCACCTCGCCGCTGCAACCCGGCCGGCTCTATCTGCTGCCGAGCAGTTTTGCGCGGTAACTTGGACCCGCCCAATTCGATTCCACCGTGGCTGCTGATGGCGCTGGTCACGTTGAGCGCGGTGCTGGTCGCGGGCAGCGTCGCGATTTACTGCCGGCTGGTCGGGCGCATCCGGGCGGAAGGCGGCAAAGTGGAAACTGAAAAGGTGGCTTCGCGCGATGCCGGGCTCGCCGCCACGCTCGGCGGCCTTTTGGTTCTGCTCGGCGCGGCGAGTTTTCTGGGGAAAAAGCAGCCGATCCAAATCAGCAACCTCGTCTCCGGCTCCATCCACTTTTTGTTTCTCCTCGCCTTGATCGCGGGAATTCTGCGCTTCCGGGGAGTGAAGCTGGTGGAGTTTTTCGGCCTGCGCCGCCTCGGACTTTTCAAGGCCGCCCTTACCGGTCTTGGACTTTTGTTTGCCGCCTATCCTTTGATTCTCGCGACGAGCTTTCTCATGCAGAAAGTTCTCGGCAGCGACGCGGAACCGCAGGAACTCGTGAAGTTTTTCGTCAGCATCTCAGAGGCCGGCCGGCACACGAAAATCGTCGTCGTGCTGCTTTTCGCCGTGTTGTTTGGACCCGCCGCGGAGGAGTTGATTTTTCGCGGTTATTTTTACCCCGTTTGCAAACGCTATCTCGGCACCTGGCCCGCCGTTTTTGTAACCTCGATGTTGTTCGCCTTCATCCACGCGAACCTCGCGGCGATGCCAGCACTGTTCCTCCTCGCCCTCTGCCTCACGCTCGCCTACGAACGCACCGGCTCGCTCGTCGTGCCGTACGTCATGCACGCCACGTTCAACTTTTTCTCGCTCGCCGCCCTGCTCCTCGCGACCTTCACGCCGACATGAAACTCGCGGGTTACGGCGAAGACCGGCTCGTCTCCGAGCTCACCCGCGCGCTGGCGACGGATGAAAACGTGCGCGTTGGCGTGGGCGACGATTGCGCGGTCATCGGTCCGCGTTCCGCAAAAATGTGGCAGCTTTTGAAAACCGATTGCCTCGTCGAAGGCGTGCATTTTTCGCCCGATGCCGATCCCAAAAAAATCGGCTGGAAGGCCATGGCCCGCGCGCTCAGCGACCTCGCCGCGATGGGCGGGCTGCCTCGTTACGCGCTTGTGACCATCGGTGCGCCGCCGTCGGAAAATGTGAGCCGGCTTAAAGCAATTTACGCGGGACTAAAGCTGGCGGCGCGGCGCTTCGACCTGCGCATCGTCGGCGGTGAGACCTCGCGCGCACCCGCGCTGTTCCTCGCCGTCACCCTCACCGGCGAAGTCGAGCGCGCGCGCTGCGTCACGCGCTCGGGCGGACGCGCGGGCGACCTCCTTTACGTCACGGGAAAGCTCGGCGGTTCGATTCGTGGCCGGCATCTCGATTTCACGCCGCGTCTCGCCGAAGCGCGCTGGCTCACGGAAAACTTTCGACTGCGCGCGATGATGGATTTGAGCGACGGCCTCGGCGCCGACCTGCCCCGGCTGGCGCGCGCGAGCGGGGTTGGCTTTGAGATTTTCGAGAACAAAATCCCGCGCCATCGCGGCTGCACCGTCCGGGACGCGATTCGCGATGGCGAGGATTACGAACTGCTGTTTTCAATTTCGCCGCGCGATGGAGTCGGGCTTGAATCCCGCTGGCAAAAAAAATTCCCAAAACTCGACCTGACTCGCATTGGCAAGCTGACAAATCGAAAATCGAAAATCGAAAATCGAAAATCCAATGGCTTCGATCATTTCGCATAGCCCGGAGGAAACCTTCGCGCTGGGTCGGCAACTGGCCGCCTCGCTGCGCGCCGGCGATGTCCTCGCGCTCGCCGGCGATCTCGCCGCGGGCAAGACCCATTTTATGAAAGGCGTGGCGGCCGGGTTGTGCGTGTCGAGCGAGGTCACCAGCCCGACCTTTACTCTCGTCCACGAACATCGCGGGGGACGACTGCCGCTTTATCACCTCGATCTTTACCGGCTCGAATCGGAGGACGAGGCGTTGAAGATCGGCCTCGACGAATACCTCGATTCCGACGGCGTTACCGCGATCGAGTGGGCGGACAAATTCGTGGCCTTGTTTCCGCCCCACACGCGCTGGTTGCGCTTTCGCGTGGCTGGAGAAAACGAACGCGAAATCGAAGGGGTGCTCGCATGATTCTCGCCATCGACACTTCCACCGTCCGGGCCAGCGTCGCCGTCCTCGCCACGGACAAAATCGTGTTCACGGAAAGCTTTGTCGCCGACCGATCGCACACCGTGGAATTGTTCGCCATCCTTGAACGCGTTGTAAACATTGCTCCTCGCTGCGAGCGAATCGTGGTCGGACTCGGGCCGGG
>JANXWU010000123.1 GCA_025350985.1 Spartobacteria bacterium
CTGCGGCTCGGTTGTCAAAAAGTCCCGCACCCTGCGCCGCAAAATTCACACAACTGTCACATTCGTTTCCTTCGAGCGAAAGGATCAAACATCGGCGGCAACCTCGCCAGTCACACGGACGCCGGTGCCCCAACCACTCGCTCCATGAATACGTTCGCGGCTTGATAACGCTTACGGGTTCATTAGGTGTCGGAATGCATACTCTCCTCCCTCCCGCCTCGTAGAATCCCTATTCCTGCCGACGACCTCTTGGTCAACGATAGTTAAGCAACAGTTCGTGGTCGCAACCGTTGACGGCTAGAGTTTTTCAACTCGCGTCCGGTGCGGGCACGGTGAAGGAGAATGACGCGCCGATTCCGGGGCTACTCTCCACGGTGACCGTCCCGCCGTGAGCCTCCACGATCTGTTTCACGATGGCTAGTCCGAGGCCCTTCCCGGGCTGATCGGAGCTGGACACATGTTTGTCGAAAACCTTGGTCAGCATCTCGGCGGGAATTCCCGTTCCCGTGTCCTGCACGCGACAAGTCACGCGGCCCGCTTCCGTGCTCGCACTGATGGAAACCTGGCCGTTGGGGGTGTGTTTGAAAGCATTGGCGAGCAGGTTCTGCAGGGCGAGGGAGATAAGCCCGGCGTCGGCAGAAACTGTGAGTAAGTAGGGAATCTGGTTGACGACCTTAATGTTGTCCTTCGCGGCGATGGAGCGAAAATCCACCATCAGGCCTTGCACCATCGGCCAAAGCTCAAAGGTGCGGCACTGCGGGTCAAAAGTAGTCTCTATTTCCGGCCCTTTCGCGTGCCCCTCCAGCACTTGCTTTATCTGGTTGCTGAGCCGTTGGAGGTTGCGTTTCAGAAGTTCAAACGTTTCGTCGGCACCGACCAAGGCGTTCTCATCGCGCGCCATCATCTTTAATTCTTCGGTCAGGAGCCCAATGGCGTTGATAGGCGTCCGCAAATCGTGGGCGATGAAGGCGAGGTGCTCCTCCTCACGCGCCTTGAGATTGCGCGCCTGCTGCGCCGCAAAAGCCACGACTGATGCCCGGACGCCGACATCGATGCGACGGCTAATAATCCGCGCGGCCTCCCCGACGAGGTAAAGGTCATGACGATCTGCCACGATGAAGAAGGCGTCGCGCAGGAGATTGTATTCCGCCACTACCTGCCCGATATCCAGGCCATCGGCGACTCGTTGCACTCCGTGGCGCGGATGGCTGCCCGTCTCTGCCTTCCAAGGGCTTCCCTCGCGCCGGACCGAAAGATCGGAGATGATCTCATCCACGATATTCGGCACATGATTGGTGAGGGTGGCGTGATCGAGCTTCAAAGCCTCAAGAAGTTCCTTGGTGTGCAGCCGCCATTCATCGACGATCTCTTTCCGGCATTGCCCAAAGACCGTCGCCAGATGCTCCACTGTGCAGTGCTCATTTGTGGAAGTAGGTGTCGGTTTCATGTTCCAGCCTTCAATGTGAGGAAGTATTATACGCAGCCGGCTCGTATCTTCAAACTGCGATGAACTTTCCCCTATTTGGAGGGATTGGGGGCAATGGCGAACCACTGTGGTCGAGTTGAAACTCTCCGCGCCCTTTCCACGAAAGACGACCTCGCCGGAACGGAAGGTCGAGCCCACGCCCAAGCCCTTTAACTTCCGCCAGTATCCCTTCCACATGATGCGTTAGCCGGCACCCGTCGATAGGGGTCTACCATCAAGAGCTTTTACCTCCACCGGCTCCAGAAATGAAAAGGCTAGCAGTCCATTATACCAACCCACCTTGCGGAGGAATCGGAGGCCCTGCTGGCAACTGAACTTTCGCACCGCGAACGCCGACGGGCAAGCAGAAATGCGGTTCTCGCAAAGAATTGGAAAGGCACGTCCGCCAACCGCTGGCTGGTGACGGCCTATGAAAAAAAGGAAGGCAACCGATGAACCACGCAAAGTTTACGATTCGCGCGATCCTTCACACCCTGGCCTTACACGTTTTCAGGCCAGCGTGGGAGCGGTTGCCCACGCGCAAAATTCGCACCGCGAACGCCGAGGGGCAAGCAGAAATGCGGCTCTCGGCGGTCATTTGCACGGCGAACATTGCCGAAGTCCAAAGCGGCACCCCTTCGAGGAAGCGCGCCGAAGGGAATTCCGGGGCCGTGGGTTGGCCGGGACTCGAACCCGGGACCAATGCCTTAAAAGGGCACTGCTCTACCAACTGAGCTACCAACCCGTTGCGGCGGCGGGGCGATTTAGTTAGCGCACCGCCCGCGGGCACGCAAGCAAAAGGTCGCTGGTTTTTTCGCGAAATCGGCGGCAGGTTGCGCGGCTTTGTCCGCATTGAAAAAATCGTTGCTGGCGGCTGTGCTCGCCGCCGTGGGGGTCGCCTCCTTTTACCTGACCCCACGCGGCGAAGCGCCCGCCCGTCCCGAGCTCCTCCAGCCGCGATCCGCCGTCGCCGCCCTGCGCGGTTCGCGGATTTTTTTCAACCCAAACGCGCGTATTTTTTTGCTCGAGTCCCAGTCCGATTTCCTCACGCCGCCGGATCGCGACGACCGCTCCGAACGCACGCTGGCCTTCGCGCGCGCCTCCCAAAATCCGCAGCTCTGGCGCACGCTCGACCGGCGGGAGCATTTCGACTCGGTCCTGCTCTGCGGCGATCCCGCCTTCTACCGCGCGCTGCTCCAGCACCTGGCCGACTCGGCGGATTGGAAGCTCACCTTTCTCGATCACACGAGTTTTGTTTTTCAGCGCGCGCCCGCGGCGGCGTGGAGTCCGGAGCAGTTGAAAGCCGTCCGCAAGCGACTGGCTGCACTGCCCCCGCGCCAGCGCGCGGATTTGCTCGTGCAAACCGCGAATAAATTGCTGTCGGTAAAGGAGCGTGCAGCGGCCAAAAACGCGCTCGACGAGGCGCTCGGGCTTGATCAGAAATCACCGGCGGCGTGGGCAACGCTCGCCCTTTACCAACTGCAACTCCAGAAGCTCGCCGACGGGCTGGCAGCGACGGAAAAGGCGCTGGCGCTCGACAAAACTTTCGCGCCGGCGCTGGAAATCAAAACGCAGGTGCTGCTCGCGCAACGCCGCGCCGGCGAGGCTTTCGAGACCTCGCGCACGCTGGTCGAAACTGCGCCCAAAGATGCCAACGCGCTGCGCCTCCACGCCCGCGCGGCCCACGAGGCCCGGGCTTTTACCAGCGAGATTTCCACGCTGGAAAAACTAATCCCGATGCTTCAAGCCACCGGCCAGTCCGTCTCAGCGTGCCGCGTTTACCTCGGCCAGGCGCATGCGGAGAAAGGCGAGGCCGCGCCCGCGCTCGCGCAATTCGGGCAAGCCCTCGCCGCCGACGACCTCGACCCGGCGCAACGCAAGTTCGTGGAGGAGACCAGCGCGCGGATCAAGCAGCGGAGCGGCTTGTAGGGCGACGGGGGCCGAAAACCATCTCCTCACGTCTTCAGGATGGACGCGAGTTCGGCCAGCGAATTTTCGGACCGCTCCAGATGGAAGCTGTGCATCCCGACGGCTTCCGCACCGGCCCAATCGCGACTCGGATCGTCGCCCACATGAAGCGATTCGTCCGGCTTTACGTTCAGTTGCTTCATGGCCATTTGAAAAATGAAAGCGTCCGGCTTGTCCGAGCCTGCCTCGCTCGAAATCGCCACGAAATCGAAATGCCGCGCGAGACCGAGTTGGCGGAGGATCGTGCGGAGTCGTCCGTCGAAATTGGAAATGACGCCGAGCTGAAAACCTCCGCGCAGTTCCGCGAGCACCGTTTCAACTTCCGGAAACAGCGCCCACACGCGGGGCGCGGCGAAGTGCGCGTAGAGTTCCTCGAAAAACGCGCCACGATCCAACGCCGCCGGAGCCGCGCAAGCGTCGAGCACGCTCCCGACCAGTTCTCGCCACCAGCCCTTGTCATCGTCGGGCCGGGCTGAACGCAAAACCTGCCGGGCCGGCATCGCCATCCACCCGGCCCGGAAGGCCGCGTTCAGCGACGCTTCCCCGACATCCCAGCCGTGCCTGCGCGCGACCAGTTGGTAGTGCCAGCCGACGCTCTTGGGCAAATAGATGAGCGTCCCGGCGGCGGCGAAGAAAAGCGCTTTGATCATGGGCAAGGCGGGGTCGTCCGGCGGTGTCTTAGTTTGAAAAAACGCGTGTCATTCTGAGCGCAGTGAAGTTCACAATAAGCGAACGGAACGCAGTCGAA
>JANXWU010000130.1 GCA_025350985.1 Spartobacteria bacterium
GCGCACCAGGCCCTGCCGCTCGAACCCTTCCAACATGCGGTATGCGGTCGGCTTAGGGATGCTCAGCATCTCCGCGATCTCGCGGGATGCGCCGTTGTCGGGAAAAACCGAGGGATCAACTGTGCTGCGAGCGAAACTAAAAGCCATCGCTGGCGACGCGCAGTTCGGTCGATTCAGCCTGCAAGCGAATCAGGTTGCGCCGCTGACGGTTTTCGTGCCGCTCAAAACTTTGCAGCAACAACTCAAACGTCCCGACCGGGCCAATGCGCTGCTCGTCGGTGTGCCCAAGGAGGATTTCGCAGGACATGAAGTCGCGCATCCGCACTCAGCTCGGATCAGAAAATACGGGCGGGAAAATCTGCTAAAGCTGGCGACGCTTTGGCTGCACTCGGCTTTCAAACTCGATGATGCGGGAGTCGAACTGCACGCAGTGCGGGAAAACCAAGCCCTCGAACTTCGCACCGAACGCGTCTTTCTCGATCCCGTCATCGCGGAAGTCGCATCGCACGTCTCGGGCGAGACAGTGAGCGCGCTCACCTATTTTGTAAACGAACTGCGCCACGGCGAACGAGCAACGCCTTATTCGATGGTCACTGCGCTTGCAGCTCGCAGCGATGTGACAGGAGTCGCACCCGAGCTTGTAACTCCGAAACATTCCCCTGCTCACGCTGCCATCGCGCCGGTTCCGTCCGATTTGCGTGACGACGAAATTGTCATCAATTCGTGGCTCGCGGACGATCTTGCGGCCAAGGCTGGCGACGAAATCACGCTGAAATATTTCGTCCTCGCCGATCAACGTGGACTCGAAGAAAAGTCCCACGTTTTCAAAGTCCGCGGGGTCGTGCCGATGGAAGGCGCGGCGGCTGATCCATCGTGGATGCCGCCGTTTCCCGGAATCACCGACGCGGAAAACTGCCGCGAATGGGAGCCGGGAATTCCGTTCGACAACACGCGCATCCGCCCCAAAGACGAGGAGTATTGGAAAAAATATCGAGGCACACCGAAGGCGTTTATGAGCCTCGCGATGGGACAACGACTTTGGCAAAATCGTTTCGGAAATCTCACGGCGATTCGCTTTCCGTCCGAGCCGTCGAAATGGAACGCCGAACATCGAGCGGAGGAAATCGAACGCGCGATCACCGAAAGGATCGATCCCGCCCAACTTGGGTTCGTCCTCCGACCGTTGCGCGAGCAGGCGCTGAACGCGAGCGGGCAATCGATGGACTTCGGACAACTGTTCATCGGGTTCAGTTTTTTTCTGATCGTCGCGGCGCTCTTGCTCACGGCGATGCTGTTCGTGTTCAACCTCGAACAACGCGCGGAAGAAATAGGCGTGCTCCTCGCGCTCGGTTTTTCGCCGGGACAAGTCAAACGGACACTGCTGCTCGAAGGACTCGGCCTCGCCACGCTTGGCGCGTTGGCCGGCATCGGCGGCGGGATCGTTTATACAAAACTGACACTCCGCGCGCTGGCGACCGTGTGGCGCGGCGCGGTTGGCGACACGGCATTCTCATTCCACCTCGCTCCATCCAGCCTCGCCTTCGGCGCGGCGGCGAGTGTGCTCGCGGCGATGGGGGCGATGTGGTTTGCCGTTCGCGGACAAACTCGCCGCCCAACGGCGCAACTGCTCTCCGCCGGCGCAGAGCAAGGCAGTTCGCCCGCAGCCGGATGGCGCGGCGCACTCGGCCTCCGGCTTGGCGTCGCAAGCATCGGCGGCGCGGGAGCGATGATTGCCTTTGCGCCGCGAGGTCAGGGAGAGGAGGCAGCGGAAACTTTTTTCAGCGCGGGCTCGCTGCTGCTTATCGGCGGCATTGCGTTGGCGCAGTGCCTTTTCGTTCGCATGTCGAAAACACAACGTCTCGCGACCAGCCTTTCGCGCGTCGGAATGCGCGGCGCGGCGCGGCGGCGGGGTCGCAGCCTCACGACGATTGGTGTGCTGGCGTCTGGCGTTTTCATGGTGATCGCGGTCAGTGCGTTCCGGCAGAACCCACTCACCGGCGCGCGCGAGCGGCACTCGGGCACGGGCGGTTTCGCGCTGTTCGCGCAGGCGACGCTGCCGATTTACGAAAACCTCAATAATCTGAAAGCACGCGAGTCTTTTGGCCTCGGCGAGACGGCGCTGAGGAATGTTTCGTTCGTGTCCATGCGCGTGCGCGAAGGCGACGACGCGAGTTGCCTGAACCTCAATCGCGCGATGCAGCCGCGTCTGCTCGGCGTGCGACCGGATGAATTGCAATCGCGCCACGCGTTCACTTTTCAAAGCACCATCGACCAAGCATCGCCCGCGGAAGGCTGGCGGCTGCTGGATTCTGCGTCCACCGATGGCACGGTGCTCGCCATCGGCGACGAGCAGACGGTGCGCTGGGCTTTGGGCAAAAAGCAGGGCGACACGATTGAATTCACCGACGAACACGGCGCGCATTTTCGCATCCGCATCGTCGGCGTGCTGGCAGGATCCATCCTGCAGGGCAGTCTTGTCATTTCGGAAAAGAACTTTGTCGCGCGGTTCCCCTCCTTCGCCGGGGCGCGCGCTTTTCTCATCGACACGCCGGTGGAACGGGCGGACGCGGTCGCCCAAGAACTTTCGCGAGGGCTGCGGGACAAAGGCTTCGAGGTCGTGCCGGCATGGCGTCGGCTCGCCGATTTTCAGGCGGTGGAAAACACCTACCTCGCCATTTTTCAGGCGCTGGGCGGACTCGGACTTCTGCTCGGCAGTGTCGGACTGGCCATCGTCGTTTTGCGCAACGCGCTCGAACGGCGCGGCGAGTTTGCGTTGATGCAGGCGGTCGGGTTCGAGCGGCGAGAATTGCAGCGTTTGCTTTTGAGCGAGCACTGGCTGCTCATTGCGCTCGGCGTTTTGATTGGTGTGCTGGCGGCAGTGGCGGCGGTGCTGCCCGCGCTGGTTTCGCCGGGGGCAAACCGGTCCTTCGCCGAGATGGCCGGATTGGTGGGCGTGCTGGCATTTGGCGGTGTGCTGTGGACGTGGCTTGCGGCGCGGGCGGCGTTGCGCGGGCCGCTGCTCGACTCGCTGCGGAATGAATGAAGTCGCACGCTTGCACGCCTGTCGCGGGCGGCTGAGAGTTGGCGCCATGAAATTCGCGCGCCGTTATTTTTTCGCCGCCCTGACTCTCGCGACGCTGCACGGGGCTGAGTCAAAACCTGTTGGTAAAATCCTTTTTCAGTCCGACTTCAAGTCCGCGAAATCGGACGCCGCACCGGACGGCTTCATGATTCTCGGGGGCGAGTTCATGGTGAAAGAAGCCGACGCGAAAAAGATTTTGGAACTGCCGGGCTCGCCGCTGGATGACTTCGGAACGCTGTTCGGTCCGGCGCAGGCCGAGGACGTCGCCGTGCGCGCGCGCGTCCGCTCGGAAGGCAGCCGCCGGCTCGCTCCTCGCTTTGGCGTGGGGCTGAACGGAGCCAGCGGTTTCCGGCTGCTCGTCGTGCCGTCGCGCAAGGAAGTGCAATTGTTCAAAGACCAGGAAGCCGTCGCATCGGCGGCGTTCGAGTGGGAGTCGGGCGCGTGGACTTGGCTGCATCTGCAGGTGCGAAAAGTGGCCGGTGAAAAATGGAAAGTGGAGGGCAAGGCTTGGGCCGACGGCAAGGCCGAGCCGAAGGAATGGACGATCACTTTTGATGCGACGACCGCGCCGACGGCGGGCAAGGCGTCGGTGTGGGGCGCGCCTTATTCGGGCAAGCCCATTCAGTTCGATGCGCTGAGCGTGTCATCGCTCGCCGAGTGATTTTTTCATGGAAAAATCTGACGCCATCGAGCGCATCCGCAACGCGTGCAACAGCATCTCGCGCGAGATGATGGGCATTCATCCGGCGGTGCCCGCGCTGGCTGACCGGGAAACACAGGACGAGATTTTCAAGTCGCTTTACGCGCTGACGACTCAGGTCGAGATCATCAAGAAGCGCCTCGCAAAACTGGAGAAGCGGGATGAGAGCGCGGAGCTATAGCAGGTGGGAATCCACAGATTTCACAGATTGACGCAGATTTCTTGAAGAGTGTGGACGGCTCCAAGTTATGTAATCCGGGTCGTAGCTCCGTTTGAAAAAACCGCCTGTCATTCCGACCGGAGTGCAACGGAGTGGAGGAATCTCGCAAAGGATTCCAGCGCGTTGCTTACCCAAGTCATTCGTAAAATTCCTGGACTCCGTTACGTTTCGCTCGCACTCACTCCCCAGAGTTTATCCTGAGCGAAGTCGAAGGACTCGGAATGACACGCATTGTGAAAATGAGCCACGATCATAATCTGTGAAAATCTGCGTAATCTGTGGATAAGAATGAGTCTAAATATTGACTCGCCCCAGTGCGCCCACGGTAAAGATCATCGGGTAAAGGCGCTCGTAGTACCAGAGCTTCGCGAAATAAAATCCAATCGGTGATGGTTCGCGCCAGGTGCCGGATTCGACGCGATCAATGAGCCAGCGAACGCCGGCATTCGCAACCGCCCGGTGATTTGTCCCGGCAAGGGCTTCCACGGCGAGCGCGGTTTCTTCCACCGAAGACGGCGCGCCGCGCACGCCGCCCCATCCGCCATCGGCGTTCTGCGCGGACGAAAGCCAGCACGCGGCTTTCGCGGTGGACCCGCTGGCATTAGGCGCAAACTCCGGATCGATTTCGGACAACGCAATTAAAACCTGCGCCGTGCCGTAAACCGGATTCTCGTCCTGCGGCGCGTGCTCGTTGCCGAACCAAAGCGGGAGCCAAGAACCGTCGGCGCGCTGATTTTTTTCGAGAAAACGGAGCGCCGCCCGCGCGGCTTTTCGCACGCGTCGGATCAACTTTTCATCCAGATGCGGCAGCCAGACGTTCCACGCTCGAAGGGCGTGCGCGGTGAGGTCCGGCGCGCTGCGATCGAATGGCAGCGCACCCCAGCCCCGGCAAAAAGTGGGAATGCCGCCGTCGCGATTTTGCAACCCGAGCAGCCACGCAATGCCGATGGATGCAGCGTTGCGGGTGCGGTCGTCGATTTCTCCCAAACAATGAAGCGCGAGCAAAGCGCCTGCCGTGTCGTCGGCATCGGGCACGCCGCCGGGCAAATCCGTCCACGCCCAACCACCGGGCGCGGCGTGGGTGTAAGGATGCTCGACGCGATATTGTTGCGTGAGGAGCCACTCTCGAATTTTGGCACGGTCGGGCCGAGGCAAGTGTCCGCCGGCATCGTGCGTGAGAGCCTTCGCGGCGAGGGTTGTCGTCCAAGTGGCGAGGTTGGTGTCGATGGGCCAACTGCCGTCCGGCTGCGCCGAGGCGCGCAGAAAGGCAAGGCCTCTTTGCGCCACGGGATGCTGGCCAAGCTTCATTGACGCAAGCGCCATCGTGACAAAGCTCGTGAGCGGAGTGGCTTCGAGAAAGCCGCCGTTGGGCGGCTGGGTCGCGGCGAGAACGCGCAGCGTTCGCGCCTTCGCCCGCCCGCGAAGCCAGCGGGCAAGCGGGTTGCGAGTCGGCGCGTGAAAGTGAATCGCCTGGCCGATGGCGATGAGCGCGGGCAGCGCGTAGCTGACGACGGGCAGCCGCAGCGCGCCGAAAATCTGATGCGGCAGCGCCGCCAGTTCAAAGGGAAGTTGCGGCAACTGTCGCCACGCGTTTGCGCCGAGCCGTCCGGCGATGGCGAGCGTCATCAGGATCGGAATGGAAAATGTTCGGTCTTTCCCGTAGCGGTCGGCAATGGCGCGCGTGAGCCGTTTCGAGGCGAGAGCAGTCCCGTTTCGCGCACCGCCGCCGTCGGACGCTTCCACAAAATCGATCAACCGTTGGACCGCCGCTTCGAGAACACCACGGAAGTGCTCGTCCGCCCCCGCCGCGCCGAAAGCCGCCCAGCAGAGCGCCGTGGTGCTGAGGTTGCTTTTGCTCAAGACGGTGTCGCCCCAACCGCCGTCGGCGTTTTGATTTTCCGAAAGCCAAACCAAGCCGCGCTGGATGTAATCGGCGTTTCGATTTTCGCCAAGCTGCCGGTCCATCGTGGCCAGCGCGACGACGGCGGTCGCGGTGGAAAGTGCGCTCGTGGAAAGCTTACCCGTCCACACGCCGCGCCCATCCCGTTCGGCCAACAGCGCGTCGGTGGCTTTGGCGAACGCCATTTGCAGGCGCGACTTTTCCTCCGCCGCAATCACGACCGATGTTCGAGGTCCTGCTCGCGTCGGCGCGACGGCATCAACGCGCAGGCTTCCTTGCAACCGAACAGGCGACTGAGCAAATGCCGGTTCCGACTGATCCAGACGTAGATTTTTTCCGCGACCAAAATGACGCCGGGCAGCCAGAGAAAAAGCGCGAGCGGCACGAGCAGCGGCATCCGCAAACCGACAAAACGAAGGCAACGCGCGCCGCGATGGATGCGTCCGTCGCTCGCGACGCAATGAATGGCCGCGAGTAAATCTTCGCGGGTGAGTGCGGGCGCAATGTCGGCGGCGAGCGGGTGGGAGAGCGGGACGAGGCGGGTGGTGTCGAGCCAATCCAGCCAGCCGAGGAGGCGCATTTGAAAAGTGCAGAGCGGGCACTGGTCGTCGTAGAGGACGATGTGGGCGGGATGGGTCACGGCTGGTTTTCTTTTTCCAATTCCGCCACGGGCGCGAAGCCGTGTTTTTTCAAAATCTTTTGACCGCGGGGACCGAGCATAAAATCGACGTAAACTTTCACCGCGCCAGTGGGGCGATCGTTGACGACGAGAAATAACTGCTGGCTCATCGGGTAGCGATGCGCGGAGAGGTTTTTGAAGGTGGGCTCGACCGACTTTCCCTGCTCATCCCGGAGCGCGAGCGGGAACAGCGACACGCCATCGGCAAGGAGGGCGGAAATTTGCGAAAGCGCGCCGGGCTGACGGGAGAGGGTTTCGCGCACCTCGGCATCGGTGGCGAGGGTATCGAAGTTGGTGCCGGGCGCCTTGTTTACGCCGCCGTAAAGCCATTGGGCGAATATTTCCCAAACGCTGCGTCCTTCGTCGCGGTTGAAGAAGGCGATTTTTGCTTTTGGGCCTCCGAGTTTGCTCCAGTCGGTGACGCGACCTTCGTAGATGTCGCGCATCTGTGCGCGGGTGAGCGCGCGGACACCGCCGCGCCACACGTCGGGAGAAACGGCCAGGGCAATTGGATACTCGCCCAACACAATTTCGTTGAAGGTGAAGCTGGGCGCGGCAGCGCGCTCCTCACCGCTGACGCGACGCCCGCAAAGTACGATTTGCACCTGTTTGGCGGCGAGCGCGGCGACTCCCGCCTCGCTGCCGCCGGTGGTGTTCACTTCGATCTCGAGGCCGGTTTCCGCTTGCAAGATTTTTGCGGCTTCCGCCGCGGGCGGCGCCAGCATGCGCGCTCCTGAGATTCTCAGCGGCTCGGCCTTCGCGCAGATGGCGAGGCTGCAAAGGAGGAGCGCAGATGGGAGGAAATTCATCTGCTGAAAGGTCTAAGCGCAATGCGGCGCGACGCAAGCGGGAAGCCGAATGCGCCGAATGCGTTGCGCAAAAAAACCGCCCGCGGCAGCAAGCCGGGGGCGGTTTTGAAAAATAAAGCGTCGATTAGCGCTTGGAGAACTGGAAGCGGCGGCGCGCACCGGGCTGGCCGGGCTTTTTGCGTTCCTTCATGCGCGGGTCGCGCGTGAGAAGGCCCTGCTCGCGGAGCGGTTTTCGCAACTCTTCGTTGCTCTGAAGCAGCGCGCGGGCAATCGCCAGACGCACCGCGCCCGCTTGCCCGGTGAGTCCGCCACCGTGCGCGTTCACGCTCACGTCGAAAGCATTGACACTGTTGGCGACCTGGAGCGGCTGCAGGACAGCGCCTTGGAGATTCGTGGTCGGGAAATATTCCTCAAACGGCCGTCCGTTGATTTCGATCTTGCCGGTCCCCGGTGCGACGCGGACGCGGGCGACGGCGTCTTTGCGACGGCCAGTAGTGACGATTTCGGATGCGTGGCTCATTAAAATAAAAAGTGTCGGGTCGTTATTTCACCGTGGCAGGCTGCGGTTTTTGCGCCGCATGCGGATGTTCTCCACCGCGATAAACCTTGAGCTTAGTGATGATCTGGCGGCCCAGGCGGTTGTGCGGGATCATGCCTCGGACGGCGCGCTGGATGAGCAACTCGGGATGGCGTTCGCGGCGCGCTCCAAACGTCTCTGACTTGTGTCCACCGACGTAGCCGGAAAAGCTCATGTATTCCTTTTGCACGTCCTTTTTGCCGGTCACACGGACTTGGTCGGCGTTGATGACCACGACGAAATCGCCGGTGTCCACATGCGTCGTGACGATGGCTTTTTCCTTGCCGCGCAAAATTTTGGCCGCCTTGACCGCGACGCGGCCGAGAACCTGATCCTTCGCGTCGATGATCCACCAGCGGCGATCGACTTCGTGTGCTTTTGCTGAAAACGTGCTCATAAGTCCCGGTTAAAAAAGAGCGGCCAAGCTAGTGAGCACGCAGGGGATGTCAAATGTTTTTCGGACGGCGGGCGGACAGAAATACGACGGGTCACTTTTCAAAAACTCCAGCCCGCCGCCCACGCCGCTCCCACGGCAAAAGCCGCGGCTGAACACGCGAACAGCAAGCCACGATAGGCTTTCCACGCGCTCGTGGCAAAACGCGCCGCCACCGCGCCGACGACGTACGAAAAGAAAATCATGGAGATCACGGTGCCGGCACCGAAGGCGAGCAAGTAGATGGCCGCGAGAAAATTCGACGGCAACGCCAGCGCGGGCAGGACACCGAGAAAATGCGAACTGCCGGCCAGCCCATGCAAAGTGCCGATGGCAAAGGCGGCATGGCCGTGCGCGTGCGGTGCGAGATGGTCACGCGTGGGATGCAGGTGAAAGTGTTCGTGCTGGGTGCAGCCGTGCGCGTGTTCGTGCGAGTGAATCTGCAAGGCTTTGCGCAACGTCCATGCGCCAATGCCAATCAACAGCGCGCCGACCATTCGGTCGCTCGATCGGGAAATCAAATCGACCGGGAGCAGCCCTCGCAGCAGCAAAGTCGCCAATCCCACCACGAGCACACCGGTGGAATGGCCGATGCCCCAGCGCAAACCGGCGCGCCAGGAAGCCTGCGGATTTTTCGCCGCCAGCGGAGCAATCGCAGCGAGATGGTCCGGTCCGGAAAGGACGTGGACCAGACCGGCGAAAAAACCCGCGAGCAATGAAAACATGCGCCAAGAGTATTCGAGAAAACGCGAAGAAAAAATGCGGAATTCGTGAAGCAGGGAAAGAAAAGTCCTCGGGGGCGTTGGGAGGCGCCGGGTTACCCCCTGGCTTTTGGGCGAATAGTCCTTGCCGGTTTCGGGAAACTCGCCTTCATTGTGCTCGGTTTTTCGGGCTGTGGCTCAGCTTGGTAGAGCGCCTGCCTCGGGTGCAGGAGGCCGCGGGTTCAAATCCCGCCAGCCCGACCATTTCCTCCCAGTCGCGGAATTCCCATGCGGACGGTTTCCCCGCGCAGCGTGCCGTGAATGCGGTCGAGCAGTTTGGCGCGCGTGTCCGGGTGAGGTGCCTGCGGATGCAGGCTCAACGCGAACGCGGCGTTCAGCTTCCGGCATTCGCCGATGAAGTCCTCGCCTTTCTGACCGAACTCCCGGCGGGCGTCCTTAAACTCCGCCAACTCGTCCGCCTCCAGCGCCCCGACGACGTACAGCCGCGCCACATTTTCAAATTCCTCAAAACTCATCTTTCAACGCTTTCAAAGTTTCAGTCATTTTTTTCAGGCCCAGCTCGAGCCGGGTTTTGATCGTCCCCAATGGAATATTCGTATGGGCGGCGATTTCGCGCTGACTCATTCCTTTGAAAAATGCGAGTTCGATCGCGTGCTGCTGCGGCTCGGGCAGCGCGCGAATCGCCGACCGAAGCACCGCGCTGCGATCATTTCGCTCGATGGCATCCTCGGTCACGTTGTGTGTCCACGCGTCCGGCTGCTGCTCGGGCGAATGCTGAAGCCGGTCTTCCGCGCGCGCGTAGGCGAGATATTTGCGCAGCCGGTCGATGGAGCGGCGGCGCGCGAGCGTGACGATCCAGCCCAGCGGCTTGCCTTTTTGCGCGGAGAAATTCTGCGCGTGATTCCAGATTTCGACAAAAATTTCCTGCAACAAATCGTCGGCGCCCGCCTCGTTGTGGAGCACCCGCATGATCAGCGCTTTCAGGATGCCGCCGTAGCGGTCGTAGAGGTCGGCTAGCGCCTGGGGATCGCGCTGCTGGATCGCCGCCATCAAGGCCTCGTCGGTTGGATCAAGCGGCGGGACGGCGACCGTGTCTCCGCCGTGATTGGTGGACGATTTTTTCGGCATAAAACGAGTCGCCGAGACTAACGGCGCGGGTGCGCCACCGCCAAGCAATTGTTCCCGCAGCTTTGGATTGCCGCACCGCGCACGCACCGCTAGCGTCCCGCCCCATGAGTTCGCTGAACAAAAAATTTCCCCGCCTGCTGCCCGAGTCGATCAAGAAAAACATGCGGCTGACCGACCTGATCGACGGCACTTTCAAAGCCTACAACGCGGGCCGTCTCGCCGAAGCGTGCCGGCTTTTCACCGAAAAAATGCTGGCGAAAAATGGCACCGTCGGCATGTCGCTTACCGGCGCGCTCACGCCCGCGGGATTGGGAAAAGCCGCGATCATCCCACTGATGAAAGCCGGCTTCGTCGATTGGATCATCTCGACCGGCGCAAACCTTTACCACGACCTGCATTTCGGGCTCGGCATGAGCCTTTATGCCGGCTCCCCATTTCTCGACGACGTGGATTTGCGCCGCGACGGAATCATCCGCATTTACGACGTGCTCTTCGACTACGACGTGCTGCTCGACACCGATGCTTTTGTGCGGCAGGTGATCCAGCAGCCGGAGTTCCAGAAAACGATGAGCACCGATGAATTTCATCACCGGCTCGGGCGTTTTGTTTTCGAGCGCGAGCGGAAACTCGGGATCAAGGAAACGAGTGTGCTCAGCGCGGCTTACCAGCTCGGAGTGCCGATATTTACCAGCTCGCCGGGCGATTCGTCGATCGGCATGAACGTCGCGGCCATGGCGCTGCGCGATTCGAAACTGCTCATCGACGTGAACCGCGATGTGAACCAAACCGCGGCCATTGTTTACGACGCGAAAGCGCAAAAGCTCACGTCGAGCGTGTTCATCCTCGGCGGCGGCTCTCCGAAAAATTTCATGCTCCAAACCGAGCCGCAGATTCAGGAAGTGATGGGCATCGAGGAGCGCGGGCACGACTATTTTCTGCAATGCACCGACGCGCGCCCCGACACCGGCGGACTCAGCGGCGCGACGCCTGCTGAAGCCGTGAGCTGGGGAAAAATCGATCCCGACACGCTGCCGGATTGCGTGGTCTGTTACGCCGACTCGACGATCGCGCTGCCGCTCATTACCGCCTACGCGCTTTCCAAAGTGAAGCCGCGCAAACCGAAGCGGCTCTATGACCGCCGCGACGCAATGCTCGAAGCCATTCGAGCGCAATATTTCAAGCACGGCAAAGTCGAGAAAATCCAGCACCGCACCGACCTGGACAAAGTCGCAAAAAAATACTCTGGCCGTTCTGTGCTCTTCGCGCGCGGGAAAAAATAGACGGTGCTCGTTAGAGCGACGCGAGACAGTCGTCGAGCCAGTTGAGAAGCTGCGAGATCGTTTCGTCCGTCTCGTCGCCCATGTTGGAAATGCGGAACGTCTTGCCTTTCAGTTTCCCATAACCGCCGTCGATGACGCACCGATATTTCTCGCGCAGCGTCGCGTTGAATTTTGCCACGTCGATGTCGCGATTGTTTTTCACGCACGTCAGCGATTTCGATCGGTAGCCTTCCGGCGCAAAAAACTCGAAGCCGTTCCGCCGCACCCAGTCGGCGACCAGCCCATTCAGCCGCGCATGGCGGGCGTGGCGCGTCTCGATGCCTTCGGCAAAAATGTCGTCCAGCTTCGATTCGAGCGCGTAGATGTGCGAGATGGTCGGCGTGCTCGGCGTCATGTCCTCGGCCTGATTTTTTTTGAACTCGAGGAAGTCAAAATAATAGCCGCGATCCTTCTGCTGCGCGGCGCGAGCGAAGGCGCGTTCGCTCGCCGAAAAAAGCGCGAGTCCCGGCGGCATGGCCAGCGCTTTTTGCGAGCCGGTGAGCAGGACGTCGAGGCCCAGTTCGTCCATCGGAATCGGCACGGCGCTGAATGACGAAACGCTATCGACGATGAGCATCACGTCGGGAAAATCGCGCACGACTGCCGCAATTTCCGCCAGTGGCGACATCACGCCGGTCGAGGTTTCGTTGTGAATCAAAGTCACGGCGTCGAAGCCTCCGTGTTTTAATTTTTCCCGCACTTGCTCGCCGCGAATCGGCTGGCCCCATTCGACTTGCAGCGCCTCCGCCTGCTTGCCGCAACGCTTGCTCACGTCG
>JANXWU010000148.1 GCA_025350985.1 Spartobacteria bacterium
CTCAACGATCCAGTCGCTCGACTTGCGCGAGGCGAGCGGTCCCCAGTAATTCATCAGGTTGAACGCTCGTCCCACCTTAGCGTTCAGCCGCGCTTCGAGGTCGCGCGGCAGTGTGTAGCACGACTGCATCATGCCGCCGCCGTGCTTGTGAATCGGCGTCGGCGAGAGCACGAGATCGACGTCTTCGCCGAGGCTTTGCTGCCAGAACATCATGCCGACGCGACCGCCTTGGCGCCGAAAGTTTTCCCAAATGCGCGGGCCGCTCACCAGCGACGACGCCTGCTCCCAGAACAGGACTTTTTTCAGGTCGCGAAAAAAGAAGCCATTGCTCGCGACGCCGTGCGTGGCGACGGGCGCGGCGGTGCGAAATGCCGCCTGGACGGTGCAGGTCACGCCGGGAAATGGCGCTTCGAGTTTTTGGAAATCGGCGCGCCCGGCCTTTTGCGCGAAGTCCCAGCCGAGGGCCGCGATGTCGATGACGAGAAGCTTGCGGGGCATGGCAGAATTCAGATTGAAGGTTTCTCGATCGATCGCGGGTGCGCGTCGGGAGCGGCCATCTTCAAGCTGAAACCACCAATCCGCAATTTCTTAGCTCGCGTAGAATTTTTTCCCGACCGCGCTGCTCACCGGCCACAACGCGACCAGCGCCAGCGCCGCGGCGACGCCCGCCCGCGTGCCCGACCACAGGCAAAACACGGCCTGAAAAAACAGCAAAGCGCGAATCAACGAGCCGATCAGCGGGGGCAGCTTCGGATAGCGGGTTTCAAAGCGCGACAGGCTGGTGACGAGAGCGATGTAAACCGTGAGGATAATCCCCGCGACCAGCGGCTTCGTCCCGAACACGTCACCCGCCGCTGCCGCTCCGAGCAGCAGGCTCAAGCCCCGGCACACCCCCATGTTGGCTTGGGCAAACAGCGGTATTTTTTTCCCGACGAAATCATAAAGCGTCACGGCGGCCAGCAGCGCGAGGCCAGTCCCGAAGGCCGGTGATCCGGCGAAAAAGGAACAGGCCATGCCCGCCAAAGCCAGCAGGCATGCGGCTCCGGCGACCGTGGAAGTTTTGGCCGCACCGCTGGGAAGCGGTCGAAAAGGACGGTCGCGCCGGTCTTCGGCGAGGTCGGCGAGATCGTTTAGCAACAACCCGTACGCGTAAAAACAAAGGCTCGCGCCGACGGCCAGAAGCAGTGTAGCCGGTGGGTTCAGGCTGCCCGTCGAAGCGAGCAAAAACCCCGCGAGCGGATCGCCCGGCACGGTGAAAAGATTCGGCGCGCGGACGAGCTGCAACCACGTTTTGAGTCTGGAAATCCGGGGGGACATGACTGGAGAAATCAGATGCGTGTGAAAACCTCGCGCGATTTTTTCCGCGCGGCTTCGGTCACGCTACCGCGCCGCGCACGAGTGCATCCACAGTAAAATCGGCTTCGGCTCGCTCCGGCGAGGATCGGGAAGCGGGTCCTGTTCCATCAAATAACTTTGCAGCGCCAATATCCGCTCCGCCGCGGGCCGCCGTTCCTTGTTTGCGCGACACCCTGCGCGCAGTGAAGCGAGGTCGTAGGATCTCCCACCCGTTTAGGATGTCGAAACGATGGCTTTCAGCGCCGGCAGTTTTTGCTTCAACCGCAGCATCGGCTCGAACAAATCCCCCTGCTTTTCCACCCGTCGCAAGACATCGCTGCTCAGAAAACTCAGCACGCTCGCGTCACGCTTTTTCAGCGCCCGCGCGACTTCGTCCCACGTCACCGGCGTGGACACCGTCGGCTGCGCTTTGGCGCGGAGCGAATATACATTCACCGTCGTTTTGTGCTCGTCGTTCTGGCTCCAGTCGATCAGCACCTTGCCGGGGCGCAGCGCTTTTTTCATCTGCGAAACGACGGCCTGCGGGTGCTCGCGCTCGAGTCGTTCGGCCAGCGCGCGCGCGCACGCCTTCGTCTTTTCATACGTCGTCGCCGTGTTGAGCGGCACGTAGATTTGCAGCCCTTTGGAGCCGGAGGTTTTCGGAAAACTTTCCAACCCGAGTTCGTCAAAAATTTTCCGCAGCCACAACCCCACCTGACAGCACAAAACGATGTCCGCCGGCGGGCCGGGATCAAGGTCGAATGCCAGCGCCGTCGGACGCGAAATGGCCGGCGCTCGATGCAGAAACGTGTGCAGTTCGAGGTCGGCCAGATTCGCCGCCCAGACCAACGCGGGCAGGTCGTCCATCACGCAATAATCGATGCGCTTTTCCTCGCGCCGCAGGCTGGGCACCGTCGCGGTCTTCACCCACTTCGGTCGATGCGAGGGGCATTGCTTTTCATAAAAAAAGAAACCGTCCACGCCGTCGGGGTAGCGCTTGAGGGTGATCGGACGCCCGCGCAGATGCGGCAAAAGCGCCGGGGCGACGCGAATGTAATAATCGATGACTTGCCCTTTCGTGAACCCGGCTTCGGGATACAGAATCTTGTCCAAATTGGAGACGACGAGCTTCCTTCCGGCGACCTCGAGTTCGGTTGTTTTGCCCATAGTCTTTGCTTCGCTTTTGCCGCGGCGCACGGGGGCACGGGGGAAAAATAACGCGCGTGTTTTTGCTTCCACCCGCGCGCACTCGGGGACGGGCGGCGGGTGGCGCAGCCGACCGGATGCGCCCTCGCATGGGAGCGACGACCCTTGGCCGTCGCGGACTTTTTCGCGCGATTTCGGTTTAGGGAAGTTTGCTTTGGGCGTAACAACAAGCGTGCGTCTTCAACGTGGGCGGCTCCCACGTAAGTGCCGGGACGACTGTCCTCCGGCGCGGCGCTTCTTCTTACTTTCCCTGCGGCTTGTCCTGTGACTGCGGTTGGGTTTTTCCGAGCAGCTCTTCCTCGGCCCGCTGCCAGTGTTCTTCCGCCTTGCCCTCGGGCCGGCCTTCGTCAATCCAGTATTTCCGGGCCAGTGCGCCTATTTCGTCGTCGGTCGGTGGGGTTTCGATTTTAGTCATGGTTCGATGGGGTTCGCCGCCTATTTCGTTTCTCTAAACGCGCCCGGTCGGAAATTGTTGCGCGCTTTCGATGCCACCCGATTTGCCGGCGTCGCGGAGCAAAAGCGTTTCCGGTGGGCCGAACCGAAATGTCTGCGTCGCGGCTTCAAAAACCTCCGCTCCCGCGCCGCCGAAACGCACTTCGTTGCTGGAAAGAACCCGCTCCCACGGCCCGCCTTCACGCGCCACTTTTTCCCCCGCCAAACTTCCCGCGTGGCTGCCGGCCAAATCGAATACCAAAAGATAATTCCGCGCGGCGCTTTCCAAACGCAGCGCCCCGACGCCGAAACGCAGTGCATCCGCCTCCCAGCCGTCGCGCGTCCGCGGACGGAAAGCCGACTCCTCGCGGCGCAGCCGCAAACACGCCGCGTGCAAGGCGAGCATTTGCGCGTGCCGTTCCTCGCCCAGTTCAGTCCAATCCAGTTTCGAGCGCAAAAACGTCCGCGCCTCCTGCGGGTCCGGAATTTTTTCCAAGGCCGCGCCGTCGCCGAATTCGGGAAAGCCCGCGAACTCCCGCCGCCGCCCCTCGGTGATGAGTCGGCCGAGTTCGCGGTGGTGATCTGTGAAAAAAAGAAACGGACTCGTCGCCGCCCATTCCTGTCCCATAAACAGCATCGGCGTGCCCGGCGAGAGACACAGCAACATCGCCAGTGCCCGGTAGCCTTCGGCGCTCACGCTCGCGTGCAACCGCTCGCCGAACGCGCGATTGCCCGCCTGGTCGTGATTGGAAATGCAGTGGATGAATCGCTCCGGCGGCAGATGCCGGCACGCGGTGCCGCGACTTTTCCCGGAAGCCAGCGCGGGCTGTCCGCGATACAGCCAGCCGTGGCGCAGCGTCTCGACGAGTTCCTCCGTCGTACCGCGGAAGTTTTCGAAATAAGCCGCCTGCTCGCCCGTCTGGCTCACGCGGAGGACGTGATGAAAATCATCCGCCCACACGCCATCGAAGCCGTGCCCGCCCTCCGCCACGGGCTCGATCAGGCGCGCGTCATTCCGCGCGTCCTCCGCCACCGCGTAGCCGCCGCGCGCGTGAATGGCTTCGGTGATCTCGGCGAAAATGTGCCGCGGTGAGTCGTCGATGATCGCGTGGGTCGCATCCAGCCGGAACCCGTCGAGATGAAATTCCTCCATCCAGTAGATTGGATTTTGCACGAAAAAATCGCGCACGGGCCGGGACCGCGCGCCGTCGAAATTAAACGACGCGCCCCACGGCGTGTGGTGGGCCGGATTGAAAAAAGCCGGACTGAAACGCGCGAGATAATTCCCGTCCGGGCCAAAGTGATTGTAAACGACATCCAGGATGACAGCGATCCCGTGCGCGTGCGCCGCATCGACCAGTCGGCGCAAATCATCCGGCGTGCCATACGCGCGCGCCGGGGCATAAATCAAAACGCCGTCGTAGCCCCAATTCCGCGCGCCCGGAAAATCGGCGATCGGCATCAGTTCGATTGCGTTAATGCCGAGCGCCTGCAAGTGCGGCAGCTTCGCGATGGCGGCGGCAAAAGTGCCTTCCAGCGTGAACGTGCCAATATGCAGTTCGTAAATCACTAAGTCGCGAAACTCTGGCCGACGCCACGCCGCGTCGTGCCATTTGTAACTCTGCGCATCGACCACGATCGACGGGCCATGCACACTTTCCGCCTGCGCACGCGAGGCCGGGTCAGGAAAGCTCTCACCCCCGTCGAGACGGAACTTATACCAGTCGCCCGCGCGCCCTTCCGCGTCCAAGCCGAGATGGTATCCCTCCCCCGCCGACTCCAAGGCCACCACGCGCTTTGTCCCGCCTTGGAAACCAATCTCCACTTCGACCAGCCGGCTTTCGGGCGACCACGCGCAATATCGCACACCGGCTTGGGTGAAGGTGGCGCCGAGCTGGCAGAACTCCGCCTGAGGTAGCGCGTGACTTTTCACGAAAACTGGCAACGCGGTTTCACGGGATTCCATCGCGCAAAAAGTTTCGGCTCGTGGCGGTTGATCGGGTGTAACTTTTGAACTCCCATTCCTCGAAAAATCCTCGCCACCCACCAATCCGCGCGAAGGCCGCGTGCCGTTTGAACTATTACTTATGAACCCCATCCAAGTATGGAAAGGCCGTCCCTATCCCCTCGGCGCGACAGTCACCCCGGAGGGCGTGAACTTTGCGCTCTTTTCCGAAAACGCGACCCAGGTCGAACTCTGCCTGTTCGATGACGCCGGGGCGCCGACGGAAACCATCCGCATCCGGTTGACGGAGCAAACGGGCATGGTCTGGCATTGCTTTCTTCCTGGCCTTACTGCCGGACAACTCTATGGCTATCGCGTGCTCGGGTTCATAAGGGCCGTGGACGCGATAG
>JANXWU010000183.1 GCA_025350985.1 Spartobacteria bacterium
TTCGACTCCGTTTCGCAAAGCCGAAACTCCGCTCAGAATGACAACGGGAGATGATTTTTCTAAGAAACCGCCGGCTCGCACGTTGACTGGTTAGAAGCCCATGCCCGAAAGCCCAAATGTCTGGTTCCGTGCCGCGCTCGCCCGTTATGAGCGTCCGCTCATCCACTACGCCGTCAGCATCACGGGCGAGTTGGAACCGGCGCGCGATGCCGTGCAGGACACGTTCATCCGGCTCAGCAACGAAGAGCCGTCGCGCTTGGACGGACATCTGGAGCAATGACTTTGAGTGAAGCGGAAACTGAATCCGGTTTGGCTTTCTCCAAACACGCTCCGGTTCCGATGCCGCTTTTGGGAAATCCGAAGGCGATAACGAAGTCCGGTCAGATGGTGATGCAAGAAAAGTTCTCCGCGATTCCAGAAATGCAGGTGAACGATCCAAGTCCACCGACGAAGATTGCAGGGGCGTCTGGTTTGGGCACCGGTGGTGGTTTCGGAGGGATGGGCAGTGGAGCCGGAGGCGGGTTTTCAGTGTCGAAGGGCATGGCATCCCGGCGCGGGTTCGAATACGAGTTCTCCCGGCCCACTCACGATGAACGTGCGAAGTTCCGCCATTCGAGCGCCGACGGAAACACCGACGCCTTCGACAAAATTACCGAGAACGATTTCCTCTCCACGCGCGAGAATCCGCTCTCGACGTTTTCCATCGACGTGGACACGGCGTCGTATGCGATCACGCGCCGCTTTTTGAACCAACACTCGCTGCCGCCGCGCGGCGCAGTGCGCATCGAGGAACTCGTAAATTACTTCCACTACGACTACCCGCAGCCCACGGGCGAGCATCCGTTTTCCGCCAATATCGAAATCGCTGATTGCCCGTGGAAGGCTGGCCACAGGCTGGTTCGCGTCGGTTTGAAAGGCCGCGAGATCGAGGCGGCGAAACGCCCGCCGACGAATCTCGTTTTCCTCATCGACGTCTCCGGCTCGATGATGGTGCCCGACCGTCTGCCGCTCGTGAAGCGCTCGCTCGGCCTGCTCGTGGACAAGCTCACCGAGAACGACCGCATCGCGATTGTCGTGTATGCCGGCAACACCGGACTCGTGCTGCCTTCGACGACCGGTGACCAAAAGGAGCGCATCAAATCCGCGATCGACCGGCTCGAAGCGGGCGGCAGTACGCACGGCAGCGCGGGCATCGGACTCGCTTACCAGACGGCGGTGGAGCAGTTCATCAAGGGCGGCGTGAATCGCGTCATCCTCGCGACCGACGGCGACTTCAATGTCGGCATCACCAGCCAGAGCGAGCTGCTTGATTTGATCCAGAAAAAGGCGAAGTCAGGCGTGTTCCTCACCGTGCTCGGCTACGGCATGGGCAACTTGAAAGACGCGATGCTCGTGAAGCTCTCCGATAAAGGGAACGGCAACTACGCTTATATCGACACGCTCGACGAAGCGCGCAAAGTCCTGGTCGAACAGATGGGCGGCACGCTCATCACCATCGCGAAGGACGTGAAAATTCAGATCGAGTTCAACCCGGCGCAGGTGCAGTCGTACCGGCTTGTCGGCTACGAAAAGCGGATGTTGAAAAAAGAGGATTTCAACAACGACAAAATCGACGCGGGGGAAATCGGCGCGGGCCACACCGTCACAGCGCTCTACGAAGTCGTGCCCGCCGGAGCGAAGTCGATCGAGACACCGGCGGTTGATCCTTTGAAATATCAATCCACGCCCGCCGCCGAAGAATCGAAAATCGAAAATCGAAAATCGAAAATTTCCGACGATCTGCTGACGCTGAAACTCCGCTACAAACAACCCGACAGCGACCAGAGCACGCTGATGGAAATTCCCGTCACCGACTCGGGCGCGACGTTGGAAAAAAGCTCACGCGATTTTCGTTTCGCCGCCGCGGTCGCGGGCTTCGGGATGTTGCTGCGGGATTCCGAGCACAAGGGGAACCTCACGTGGGAGGCCGTGCATGAGCTGGCCGTCGAAGGCAAGGGCGGCGACCGGGGCGGTTACCGCGCGGAGTTCATCACGCTCATCGAGAAGGCGCGAAAGCTCAGTCGTTCCGCGAACGAGTAACGACTATTTCGGCACAGCCGCCGCCTTGCTCAACCAAAGCTGGTAGCGCCGACCACCGCCGCCCGCGTTGTCGGCATCGTCGATGAAGCTCACGCGCGGTTCGCGCAATCCAAGTTGCTTGCGGACGAGTTCGGCGACTTGCGCGGCTTCGGCTTTGTCCTTGGCATTGCGGAAGTAGCGCACTTCGGGCGCGTCGAGTTTTTTGATGGATTGTTTCGCGATGGCCGGCACGTCGAAGCCCGCCGCTTCCAGTGCGGTTTTTAGTTGTTTCGCCGTTTC
The DNA here is from genome assembly GCA_025350985.1 of Spartobacteria bacterium. Lineage (GTDB taxonomy): Bacteria > Verrucomicrobiota > Verrucomicrobiia > Chthoniobacterales > Chthoniobacteraceae > JANXWU01. The sequence goes on from JANXWU010000183.1 coordinate 2,359, forward strand.
CTTTTGCTCCTCGTCGGAGACGAAAAGGTAAACGCGCGGCTTCCGCTCCACGTCGGGAAGAGCCGCATCCAAGTGCTGCTCGAAGCTGGCAAAGCCGCGCCCGAGCGTGTTGCGGATGTCGAGGATTTGCGACTCCAGCGCACCGCTGTTGCCGAGGAGCGATGCGCGGGAGCGCGCGCCGGTCAGGTCGTTGAGCACCACTTCGAGGCTGGCGATTTCCGACCGCATTTTGAGCAGGCCCTTGCGGTTTTCGGCCATTTGGTTTTTGGCGCGCGCCTCTTCATCGCGCGCGGTTTTCGCATTCGCCTCGGCGGCGGCGCGCTGCGCTTCGGCTTCGGCGGCTTTGGCATTCGCGGCAGATTCGCGCTGCTGCAGGGCGGCTTCGCCTTTCTCGATCGTGCGCGAGCGGGTCTGCCATCGGGTCACCTCGAAGACGGAGTAGGCCAGCCAAAAGCAAGCCGCCAGCACCGGCACGATGATCGCCAGCAGCGCGCGGTTGCGCGATTTCCGCTCCTGCGCGCTGGCTTTGTAGAGCGCTTGTTCGAGTTCGGTATTTACAGTGGGTGTGTCCATCGTCATCCGCTTTTTCTTTGCAAAATTGCGTCCGCCTTTTTCGCCAGGGTTGCCCGCTGGCGCGAGGGCAGGGTTTCGTCCAGCAAGCCGGTGAGCACATAGCGGGCGGCGACGATGCTGTCACCCACGCCGGTCGTTTGTGCCCGGATGGCAAAAGCCAGGCTGGCCATGAAAATCGCCGCGCCGACGACGATGAGGACGACATTCAGACTGGCATGCACAGCAGGAAGAATCAGCGCTGTCGCGAGAAGCGCGAGGGCGAAACCGAACAACGACCGCCCGAGCCGCCGCCACTCGAGGGCGTGCTGTTTGCGCGACTCGACCACATTTTCCAGACACGCCGCCGAAACCTTCCCGTCGTGGGCGAGGGTGGAATCCTTCTCCACCAAGAGCGCGGATTCCGGCGGCTCACCCCGAGCCAACTGCTGCAGGCGGGAGGCGATGTCGCGCACGGTCGTTTCGCGCTGGACGACGCTCAACGCGTCCAGCGGGCAGAGGGCGTCGTGCGTCGAGGGGAGCGGCGCAAACCCGGCTTCCTCGTAAAAGCAATGTCCGATCAGGATGCGACACGCGCACAGTCCCTCGTGCTGCGCCGTGGTGAGGAGCGCGGGGAGCTTTATCTTGGAAACCCAGCTCGACAGGAGCAGGTCCTCGCTCAGGAGCACCGCGGCGACGCTCGCGCCGGCCAGTCCGTGATTGAGTTCGGCGCGTCCACCTTCACTGCGGAGTTTGGAATCGTCGATCAGCATCACGCTGCCCGCCTTCACCAGCGGACTGACCGCCGTCCGCAGACGCATCGCCCACTTTTCATCCTTGCGGCTGAAAATGAGCAGAACTTTTTGACGGTCGGACATGGGTTGAGCGTGTTCGAGTTTTCGAGGAAAAATTGCGTGGCGGACCTGATAACCTAAACCAGTCCACGCGTAAAGTGCGGGTGTCGCCGCCGCGTGGGAGAAAAGGTGCGGCCCCTGAACGAGCGCCTCGTCGCGCTGGCGGAAGGGGTGGGATGCGCTCCCGCGCCTTCTTTTTTCGCATCTCCACGGGGAAGTTTGAGCAACTTGTGACCCGCTGTGTGTCCGTTGTGTATCAGTGAAGTGTCAAAATCTGTCAAGGTCGCATCGGGGGCATCCGGGAAGACGGGACGAAAGGCATCGTGACTGTGCCGGACAAGGCCAGCGTCGTGAGCTTTGCGAAGAATTTCTTTGCCGCCCGGAATGCACTCAACGCATTTGCCCCCGTAGATGCGCCCGTGTTGCCGTAGAACGCTGTAGAGGGCATTTGCGGGGCCGGAATAGCCACAGCAAGCGCCCCATGCCCTCGCGAAGTCTTCCCACTCGCTTGCGGTTCGTGAAGCGGCTGTACGGCTTGCGAGAAACGAAAGAATGCCGTTCAGCCTCGCGGTTGCGGATTGGCGTCGTGCGTCGAGTTTGGTGAAGGTTTCGGCAATCGTGGGAGCGGAGTAGGGCAGATTTCCGTTTTGTGGGATAGTGCCTGATTCAAATCTCAGTCTGTTGTCGGCTTTGGCATACACAACCAGCCGTTCCCATTTTGAAAATTCCAGGTCACCGTTCCGGCGTTTCCCTCCGAGCCCGCGCTTTGCACCGTGTTCCCGAAGCCCCTCCGTGATCTCAGCCAAAGCTTGCACCGCGTCAAAGCCAGCGCCGCCGATGTCCCAGCATGTTTCGACTTCACGCAGTGAGAAATCGCTTGGCTGTCCAGCCACTTCTACGTGTCCGCCGTAAAACTCTTCCGCAGCAATCGCCGCTCGCTTCACGTCGGCGGCAATAGCCTCAATAGCTGACTTGAACAGCGTTTTGCGGGCGTTGTCGTGTTCACCGCTTTCAAGAGCGAAAGGAGCGAGATTGTCTTTGCCGTCTAGCCCGATTACCACGGGAGCCGCGCTCTTTAGAATGGCATCATCTCCGCCCTCCGCCAGTTCAGCGCGCCGATGATTCAAGGCACGGTTCACGTTCAAACACAGGTCTGCG
>JANXWU010000232.1 GCA_025350985.1 Spartobacteria bacterium
CGATTGGGAGGGGCGCTCGCCCGATCTCATCGAGGATCAGATCACGTATCCGATCACCACGCGTTTCATCGCCGCGCCAAAAGTGAAATTTGTGCGCGGCGAGTCGATGTTCGGCCGCTCGTTCGTTTATGTCATTTTTCAGGACGGCACCGACCTTTATTGGGCGCGCTCGCGCGTGATCGAATACCTGAACTCCGTGCGCGGCTCGCTGCCTGAGGGAGTGAATCCGGTCATCGGTTCCGACGCGACGGCGGTCGGCTGGGTTTACGAATACGCGCTCGTCGATGACTCGGGAAAACACAACCTCGCCGAGCTGCGGTCGTTGCAGGACTGGCATCTGCGTTACGCGCTCGAATCGGTGAAAGGCGTCGCCGAAGTCGCGTCGGTCGGCGGCTTCGTGAAGCAATACCAGGTCGATCTCGATCCAAACAAACTCGTCGCCTACAACATTCCGATCAGCGAAGTCGTCAACGCGATCCGCATGAGCAACGCCGATGTCGGCGGCAGAGTTTTCGAGGTCGCGGCGACGGAGTATTTCGTGCGCGGGCGTGGCTACATCAAGTCGATGGCCGATATTGAAAACGTCGTGCTGAAGGTGGACAAGGGGACGCCGGTTTATCTGAAAAATGTCGGCACGGTTCACCTCGGTGGCGAGATGCGACGTGGCGTGGCGGAGTTGGACGGGCGAGGGGAAACTGTCGGCGGGATCGTCGTCATGCGCTACGGCGAGAACGCACTCGACGTGATCGACGGCGTGAAGAAAAAGCTCGCGGAAATCCAGTCATCGCTGCCGCGCGGCGTGCGTGTCGTGCCGACTTACGACCGCAGCGACTTGATCCACCGCGCCATCGCCACGCTGCGCGAAAAGTTGATCGAGGAAAGCATTGTCGTCGCGCTGGTGTGCCTCGTTTTTCTCTGGCATGTGCGCTCGGCACTGGTGGCGATCATCACGCTGCCGATCGCGATTGTCGTGTCGTTCGTGCCGATGTGGTGGATGGGTTTGACCTCAAACATCATGTCGCTGGGCGGGATCGCCATTGCCATCGGCGCGATGGTCGATGCGGCGATCATCATGGTCGAGAATGCGCACAAAGCGCTGGAGCATTTTCGCGAGGAGCACGGGCGCGACCCTGAGGGAAAGGAGCGCGCGGCGGTGCTCATCGGCGCGGCGCAAACGGTCGGGCGTCCGCTGTTTTTCTCGCTGCTCGTCATCGCGGTGAGTTTCGTTCCGGTGTTCGGTTTGGAAGCGCAGACGGGGCGCTTGTTCAAGCCGCTCGCGTTTACGAAAACCTTCGCGATGTTTTTTGCCGCGCTGCTCGGCGTCACGCTCGTGCCGGTGCTGATGCTCTTTCTGGTGCGTGGAAAAATCACGCCGGAGTTTAAGAATCCCGTCAACCGGCTGTTGAGGTGGCTCTACGAGCCGTGCGTAAATTTTGTGCTGAAGCATCGCGCGATTACGCTCCTCGCCGCGCTGCTGCTTTTGGTCGCGACAATTTTTCCCTACCTGCGACTCGGCACCGAATTCATGCCGCCGTTGAACGAAGGCACGCTGCTCTACATGCCGACCGCAGTGCCAGGAATCTCGGTGGGCGAGGCGACGAAGATTTTGCAAATTCAGGACCGCCAGCTTCGCAAAATCCCCGAAGTCGAAACGGTTTTCGGCAAAGCCGGCGCCGCCGAAACACCGACCGATCCCGCGCCGTTGTCGATGTTCGAGACGATCGTGACGTTCAAGCCGCCCGACCAATGGCGCGCGGGGATGACGTGGGAAAAGCTGCTCGCGGAGATCAACGCAAACATGAAAACGCCGGGCATGGCGAACATCATGTGGATGCCGATTCAGACGCGAACCGAGATGTTGACGACGGGTTTCCGCAGTAAAATCGGCATCAAAGTTTTCGGCCCCGACTTGCAGGAAATCCAAAATGTCGGCGTGCAAATCGAGCAGGCGCTGGCGGGTTTGGCGAACACGCGCAGCGCGTTCGCCGAGCGCACCACCGGTGGATATTTTCTCGACTTCACCGTCAACCGCGAAGCCGCCGCGCGTTACGGGCTGCGAGTCGGCGACGTGAACGAGATCATCGAAACGGCCATCGGCGGGAAGAACATCACGACGACGGTCGAGGGTCGGGAGCGCTATCCGCTCAATGTTCGGTATGCGCGGGATTTTCGCGAAGATCTCGACGCGCTCAAGCGAGTGCTCGTGCCTACACCCGCGGGCGCGCAGGTTCCCATTTCAC
>JANXWU010000245.1 GCA_025350985.1 Spartobacteria bacterium
TTCATCTGTGCCTAACATGCCCGCTCTTTATGGCTCACGTCGTTACTTTCGGTGAAATCATGATGCGACTCGCGACGCCGTGTTTCCTGCGTTTCGGGCAGGCTCCGAATCTCGAACTGACCTACGGCGGTGGCGAGGCGAATGTCGCGGTGTCGCTCGCGAACTTCGGCATGTCCGTTGATTACATCACGCGCTTGCCGAAGAACGACCTGGCGCAGCGTTGCCTCCACGAACTGCGCGGACTCGGAGTCGGAACTGAGCACGTCGTGCGCGGCGGCGAGCGAATGGGGATTTATTTTCTCGAAAGCGGCGCGAGTCAGCGCGCGTCGAAAGTGACCTACGACCGCGCCCACAGTGCCATCGCGGAAATCAAACCGGGCGAGGTCGATTGGGACAAAGTTTTCGCCGGCGCGAAATGGTTTCACTGGACGGGCATCACGCCCGCGCTGTCCGATTCCGCCGCCGAAGTCGTCGAGGAAGCGTGCGAGTCAGCGAAGAAAAACGGCGTGATGATCAGCGTCGATTTGAACTACCGGAAAAAGCTTTGGAGCCGTGAAAAGGCCGGTCAGGTGATGGGCGACTTGATGGAGTTCGTCGATGTCTGCATCGCGAATGAAGAGGACGCCGAGAGCGTTTTCGGCCTTCATGGCGCGGAGGTGACGAGCGGAAAAATAGAGGGCGCGGCGTACGAAAAGGTCGCGTCGCAACTCATCGCCCGATTCGGTTTCAAAAAAGTCGCGATCACGCTGCGGGAGTCGATCAGCGCGAGCCGCAACGGCTGGAGCGCGATGCTTTACGCGGACGGCAAATCGTTTTTCTCGCGCAAGTACGATCTCGCGATTGTCGATCGTGTCGGGGGAGGGGACAGCTTTGCGGCGGGGCTGATTTTTGCGACGATGCGCGGCGACGATCCTGAGCGCGCGATTGAGTTCGCGGTGGCTGCGAGCGCGCTCAAACACTCGATTCCGGGTGATTACAATCGTATCACGCTCGACGAGGTGGAGACGCTGGCGGGCGGCGACGCGAGCGGGCGCGTGCAGCGGTGAGGCGCGCATGACCCGGCTCCGCTCTCTCGCGCTCGTCACGCTTTTGTGGGCGGCGATTTATTTGCCCGGACTCGGCTCGCTGGAGCTGAAAGGCGAGGAGGGAAGGCGGATCATGCCGGCGGTGACGATGATCGAATCTGGAAACTGGATCGTGCCGTTTCTGGGCGGGAAACCGTACCTGCGCAAACCGCCCCTGATGCACTGGATCATCGCGGCATCGTTCCAAGTTTCCGGTGCGCGCAACGGCTGGACGGCGCGAATGCCCTCGGCTCTCAGTGTCCTGCTGCTGGCTGCGACGATCGTCTGGACGGCGAGCGGCTGGATGGGTGTCGAGTCGGCTTTGATCGCCGCGATTTTTTCGATGACCAACATCGGCTTGCTGGAAAAAGGACGGCTCGCGGAAATCGAGGCGGTGTACATCGCACTGACTGGCGGTGCGCTTGTTTGCTGGCTGGCGTGGCGGCAGCAGGAACGCTCGCGCTGGCTGGTGTGGCTCGCGCCGTTCGTGCTTCTGGGATTGGCGATGCTGACGAAAGGCCCGCCGTGCCTGCTGTTTTTTTACGCGGTCGCGGCCGTCGTGCTCTGGCGGGAAAAGAGGCTGCGCGAATTCGCGTCGCTGCCGCACGGGGTCGGCCTTTTGATCATGACTGGAATGTTCGCGGCGTGGGCGGTGCCGTATTTTCAAGCACAACCCGACGCGATCGACGTCTGGGCGAAGGAGTCGTCGCATCGATTCGGAGTCGATGAAGCGTTTGTGGTGAAAGCGTGGCTCTTGGGCTTGCCGCGCGGGCTGGGTAATTTTCTGCCCTGGCTCGTGCTCCTGCCGTTGCTTTGGAGCGAAAAAGTTTTGGCCCGGCTCGCGGTTCGCGACGCGGAACTCGTGCGGGCGTTGCGCTGGCCCCTGGTGATTTTGTTTTTCGCGCTGGTGCTGGTTCCCGGAGTCCTGCCCCGCTACACCCTGCCGATGCTCGCGCCGGCATGTCTGCTGCTCGCGCTCGTCCTGCACGAAGACGCGCCGCCGGTGCAGGAACGCGTGGTGCCGATTTGGAAAAATGTTTGCGTCGGGGCGTTGATGATCGTGGCCGTGGCGGCTGTGGCGGCGATCATTTTCAACCGAAGCGTGGCCGCTCCCGCAGTGGGTGTGCTGGCGATTTGCGGACTTGTTTTGAAACGGTGCGCAGTCCTGAACCGCCCCTTGAATCTTGCGCTTTGCACCGCGGTGATCGTGAGCTGTGGTGCTTCCGTTTACGCCACGGCCATCGTGCCGCGGATGCAGGCGGTTGATGACGTGCGGCCTGTCGGCGAGTTCTTGAACCGAAACGTGGCGGACGGCGCTCGGGTTTATGCCTTCGACCTGCGATTCCTTCACTCCTTTGGGGCGTATCATCCCGCGTTGTTTTATCTTCGGCGACCCGTGACTTGCGTCCCGGAGATTTCCGATTTGCCGCCGGAGGCGGAGTATATTTTCACGCGCGTCGAATCGGTGGAGAAAGTGCGCGCCTTGAATCGCGCCGCGCAGGTTGTTGGCGAAATCAGAACCAAACGCGGACGCAATCTCGTGTTGCTGAAATTGCAGCCTCCGCGGGTGAAATAAGAGTGCAGGCTAGAAGCCTGCTGTCCGCACTGGCAAGATGCCCGTGTTCCGTCGCGGGGACCCGGAAGGGCGCACGGTTTTTTCAAAGCCAACCACTACGACCTGAGCAATCGTGTTGACAGCGTCCCAAAATTTTCAGACTCCTTTGCACCCCCGGCGAAAACGTGTTTTACTGACTTTGTGAAATTTTTCACAAATTCCCCTTGCCTGACTTGTGTGACCGCAATTAAACTCCGCGCTCCCGACCCAAAGCCTTGAAAATTTCGATGAGACATTTTGCCAACACCAGCCTCTTGGGGCGCGCAATTTTCCGGTAAACGATGGCGAACTTTTTCCCACGCTGGACCAATTGGCTGCCGCTGAAAATCATCATTTGCGGCGGGGTACTCAGTGTCGGCGTCTCGGCGGCGGTGACGTATTATTTCACGAACAAGTACACGAACGTCGGCTACCAGCCGAACCAGCCGGTGCCGTTTCCGCACGACCTGCATGTGTCGCAGTTGGGGATGGATTGCCGTTACTGCCACAGCTTCGTCGAAGTCGCCGCGCACTCGAACGTGCCGAACACGCAGGTTTGCATGAACTGCCACGCGCAGGTGCAGAAGGACAACCCGAAGCTGGCGGCGGTGCGGACGAGTTGGGAGTCGGGCAATTTGCCCATCGAGTGGGTGCAAATTCACAAAACGCCGGACTACGTTTACTTCAACCATTCGGTGCATGTGAATCGCGGCGTGTCGTGCGTGAGTTGCCACGGTCGCATCGACAAAATGGAAGTGGTGCAGCACGAGAATCCGTTGAGCATGGGCTGGTGCATCGACTGCCATCGCGCGCCGGAAACCGCGCTTCGTCCGCAGAAGGATGTCTTCAATTTGGGCTGGCAGCCGCAGAACGTGAACGTCCAAGATTTCATCGCGAAATTTGGCAAGCCGCCGGGTGAGGAGAGCAAGGATTTTTCAAAAGTGGACGCGCTCACGCAGCGGCAAATCGGCCTGACTTTGAAAGCCAAAACGAGTGTGAATCCGCCGGACACAAACTGCTGGGGCTGTCACCGATGAAGCGAGTTTTTCAACATCCAGCCGAGCCGAAAACCGGCAAAAATTACTGGCTGAGCCTCGAAGCGCTCGCCGAGACGCCGGAGTTTCGCGAGCGACTCGCGCGCGAATTTCCGCAAGGCGCGGCGGAGTTGGAACTGGATGGCGTTTCGCGACGCAGTTTTCTGCAATTGATGGGCGCATCGACCGCGCTGGCGGGTCTGACGCTGGCAGGTTGCCGCCGTCCGGAAAAGCATCTCGTGCCGTTCACGAAAAGCGTCGAGTGGGCGATTCCGGGCAAGCCGCTTTTCTACGCGACCTCCATGCCGACACGTCACGGCGCGCTGCCGCTCGTTGCGACCACGCACGACGGACGCCCCACGAAACTCGAAGGCAACCCGCTTCACGGCAGCGGCGCGACGGACACCTTCGCGCAAGCCTCGATCCTCGATCTCTACGACCCCGATCGTTCGCGGTTTTTTCTTGAGGCTGGAAAGAAATCGGATGCGAAGACGTTCGATGCGTATCTGGAAAAACTCGCCCTCGAGTTGAAATCGAAAAATGGTGCGGGGCTGGCGTTTTTAGTGGAGCAAAACAATTCGCCAACCCGCGAGCGGCTGCGCGAGGAGATCGAGAAAAAGTTTCCGCTGGCGAAGTGGTGTGTCTATGAACCGCTCGGCGACGACTCGGCGGGCGACGCGGCCAAAAGTGTTTTTGGCGACGGCATTCGAGTCGTGCCGCATCTCGACAAGGCCGACGTGATTCTCGCGCTCGACTCGGATTTTCTCGGCTGCAACGAAGGCGGCGTGGACGCCGTGCGCGCGTTTAGTTCACGTCGTCGCGTGGCGAAGGCGGGCGACAAAATGAACCGGCTTTACGTCGTCGAAAACCGCTTCACGGTCACCGGCGGCATGGCGGATCACCGGCTGCGTTTGCCAGCGAGCCACGTCGGCGCGTTCATCGGCGAACTGGCGCGTGAGATTGGAAAACAGGACGCGGGACTGGCGAAATTGGCGACTGCTCTGCCCGCATCGAAGGCGGGCTTCGAAGCGAAATGGATTGAGGAGTGCGCGCAGGATTTACTCGCCGCGAAAGAGCGCAGCCTCGTGCTCGTCGGCGCGCAGCAACCGGTGGCGGTGCAGTTGCTCGCGCTCGCCATCAACTCGGCGCTGGGCAATCTCGGCAAAACGATCACGGGCACTCAGTCGGGCGAGCGATTGTCGCTCGGCGGCGGCATTAAAATCGCCGAACTCGCGCAGGATATTTCCGCGAACAAAGTCACGACGCTTTTCATTCTCGGTGGCAATCCGGTTTACAACGCGCCCGCCGATTTGAACTTTTCGTCGCTCCTGCGCAGTGTGCCGAACACGATTCGGCTGGGTCTTCACGAGGACGAAACTTCACGCGACGAAAAAACCGCGCGGGTGGCGTGGCATGTCCCCGCCGCGCACTATTTGGAAACGTGGGGCGACGCGCGCACGCCGGACGGCACGTATGTTTCGGTGCAGCCGATGATCCTGCCCCTGTTCGGTGGCTGGTCGGATCTCGACCTCCTTTCGCGATTGCTCGGACAGCCCAAGCCGGAAGGTCCAGAACTCGTGCAGGCGACCTTCAAGGAAATCGCCAAGCCGCAGGATTTCGCCGTCGCTTGGAACCAGTTTTTGCACGACGGATTTCTCGAAAAAAGCACGCTGCCGCCGCGCACGCTTTTCCTAAATGCGGACGCTGCCGCGCCGCTTCTTCAGAAAAGCGCCGCGGCTTCCGACGGGATCGAAGTCGTCTTCGCCGCCTCGCCGAACGTTGATGACGGGCGTTACGCGAACAATGGCTGGATGCAGGAAATGCCCGAGCCGGTGACGAAGCTCACTTGGGACAATGCGGCTTACACCAGCTTGGAAACGGCGAAGCATCTCGGCCTCGGTGGCGGCGATTTGAAGGACGAGTTCGATCATCGCGATTACGAAGTGGTGGAAATTTCCATCGGCGGAAATTCGGCCTTCTTTCCGCCGATGGA
>JANXWU010000257.1 GCA_025350985.1 Spartobacteria bacterium
CGCGGTGACTGCGGCCGGCGTCGTCAGTCCGCTCGGCTTTGGACTGGATGAAACCCTCGCGTCGCTGCGCACGGGACGCGATGGCGTTTCGGCGGTGACGCGCTTTGACGTGAGCAGAACGCGCTCGAAGGCAGCGGGGCAGGTGGACGATGAACGATTGCGGATTGCGGATTGCGGATTGCGGAAAGAAAAGCGCCTGCATCGCGCGAGCCGGATGATGATCGCGGCGATGCGCGAGTTGCTGGCGCAGGACGAAAAGTTTTCGCCCGAGCTGATGGTGATCGGCACGACCAGCGGCGGGATGAGTTTCGGTGAGGCATTTTTTCGCGACAGCATCCGAGCGGCGCGACGCAGCGATGACATCGGCGGACGCGCGGCGTGGCTGGCCAATTACAATCCGCACAAACAAGTCCTCGACGCGCAAGCTGCCGCCGGAATCGCCGTGCCGTCGCAGATCATCGCGAACGCGTGCGCATCCGGCACGAACGCGATCGGTCACGCGTTTGCGCTCATTCGCAGTGGAAAATATCGACGTGTGCTCTGTGGCGGCTACGACGCGATCAGCGAAATGGTGTTCGTCGGTTTCGATTCGCTGCAAGCCTCGACCCCCGAAAAATGCCGGCCGTTTGATAAAGACCGCACCGGACTCGTGCTCGGCGAAGGCGCGGCGCTGATCGCCTTGGAATCGTGGAATGATGCGGTTTCGCGCCGTGCGCCGATTCTGGCAAAGATCACCGGCTACGGCATTTCGACCGACAATCATCATCTCACGCAACCGCATCCGAGCGGCGTCGGTCCGCGGCAGGCGATGGAGCGTGCCCTCGCGTCGGCGGGGCGAAAACCCAGCGACGTGGGCTACATCAACGCGCACGGCACGGCGACGATTTTCAACGACGCGAGCGAAGGCGCGGCCATCGCGCAACTCTTCGGAAATCGAGTGCCGGTAAGTTCAACGAAATCGATGATGGGTCATTCGCTCGGCGCGGCGGGCGCAATCGAAGCGGTGTTTTCAATTCTCGCGCTGCGTGAACAATTTCTCCCGCCCAACATCAACTTCCGCGAAGGTGACCAGCTGCTCGACATCGTCGCCAACGAAGCGCGGGCCGCGCGGTTTGACTGCGCGCTTTCCAACTCGTTCGGCTTCGGTGGCACGAACGCGACGATTGTTTTGGAAAGAGCATGAGCGTGAAAATTCGAGGCATGGGGTGGGTGACGCCGCTGGGCGCAGGCTTGGATGACGTGTGGCAGCGTGTGCAAAATGGCGAACGCGGTGCCGTGCGCGAGATTTCCGCGCCTCAATCCGCGCGCAAGAATCATTACATGCCGGTGCCTCCAGAATTGGTCGCCGCACTTGGACGGAATCCCCGTCTGCGCCGGTCGAGCGCGATCAGTCTTTTCACGGTCGCCGCCGGACTTGCCGCGGTCGAAAACGCCGGCCTGAAAATGACGCCGGAAGTCGCGGAGCGGACGGCGGTTGTTTTTGCCATTGCGAGCGGCGGCGTCGTTTACACGCGTAAATTTTACCAGATGATCGTCGAACAAGGCGCGAATGCGGCTAGCCCGCTGCTGTTTCCCGAGACGGTTTACAACGCGCCCGCGAGTCATCTCGCCGCGTTGCTCGGCGTGACTGGCGCGAGCTACACGCTGGTCGGCGATGCGTCGATCGGAATCGCGGCGCTGAAATTCGGCGAGCAGCTTTTGGAAACGTCGGAAGTCGATCACGTCGTCGTGGTCGGCGGCGAGGAAATCGACTGGGTTTTATGCGAGGCGTATCGGACGTGGCGTCTCGCGCGCACGCCGCTGGCCGAGGGCGCGGCGGCGGTCGTGCTCGCGCGCGACGGCGCGGTGACGCTGCGCGCGATTCACGAAGGCGTGCCATTTTTCAATCGGGCACAGGCTGCCGGCGCGATGGGAAAAGTTCACGCCGAACTCGCGGCGCGCGGTCCGATCGATCTCGTCGTGAGTTGTGCGAATGGAACATTCATCGACGACGCCGAAGCACGAGGACTGGATCGATTCTTTTCGGCGGTTCCCGTTGTTCGTCCGAAGCAATCGCTCGGCGAAGCACTCGGCGCGAGCGCGCTGATGCAGACGATTTTCGCAGCGCAGTCACTGAGAAATCTGCGGCTGAATTCCGCGCTGGTTTCGGTTTTGGGTTTTAATCAGCAGGCGAGTGGCGTGGTTATGACGGCTTGGTGAAAACGGGTGGCACCGGCGTCACTTTGTTTTCACAAACGGATGCTCGAACGATGCGTAAAGGAATACGCCGAAGTCCGGTGCGGCACGCGTAATGCCGATGGGCGCGGCACTCCGAGCACGACCTGCGCACCTCCGTGCAGATTAAACGCCTTGCGGACACCGGGAGAAATCAACGCTTCAAAATCGTGGCCGCGCGTTTCCGTCCGCGCCTTCCAACCGCCCGTCCATTCCAGCATCAAATGCCAATCGGACGTGAGCGCGTAGATCGCGCTGGCACCGAGATTGTAGTGTCGCAGGTCGCGTCCGCCGGCGGAATCCGCATCTGGCAGCCAGGTTGCGCCGGCGTTCAGATGCACGAACCACCGATCGCCGACGGCTGTGCTGAACGGGAGATTGATTTGATAACCGAGCGTGTTGTCGCTGAAACCTTCCGCGCCCGTTGGCAGGACGAGGCTGAATCGCGGCGCGAAAGCGCGCAGCGTTTTCTCGTCGAAGAGCGCTTGGAACCGGTAGTTGAGCAACACGTCGCCCACGCCATCGCTCCAGCGGCCATCACTTTTCGCGAAGCTGTAAGGCATGGTGTAGCTGAACTGATGTGTCTGGCTGAAGACCGGCCATTCCTGCGTGAAGCTAAAATCCCAGCCCCGCTCGTCCGCACCGTGCGCATGGTAGTAGCCGGTGAAGATATGCTGCACCACGCCGGGCTCCTGATTGTAGGCCTCCTCGATCAGAAACGAATTGTCCATCATCCCGTCAATCGGGCGGTCCGCCGCGTGCATCGTGATCGAGCCAATCGCCGCCAGTACGGGGATGATCGCAGTAATTTTCATGGCTGTTGA
>JANXWU010000285.1 GCA_025350985.1 Spartobacteria bacterium
GATTCACTAGCCGAAGCTGTCGCAAAAGCGGGTCTGAACGTGAAAGCTTTGCAAATAGCAGGTATAAATGGAACTTCTGCAGCCGTCGCCGTCCATCTCGACAATAACGCCCTGACTCCCCCCTAACCGATTATTTATGAATGAAAAAAAATTAACTAATGCTGGATATTTGCTCTCCCGCACTGATCCGGATGGTACCAAGATTTATGAACGACGCTCCCTGACTGGACACGAAGTCTATACCCTGCCGCCAATACCCCTGCCACCAATCCCCCTGCCACCAATCCCCCCGACACCCGAACATTCCGAGTAATTTTCTGACGTCTCGGATTATAGTTTTATTGTCGGTAAATGTCCGGGGTTGGACATTTTTCGGTGAATCTGAGAAGCTTCCGATGCGGATGATCCGGTGTAGGACATTTCACCCATTCCGCATACCCCGACCGCACTAGAGATTTACGCTCCACAATAGATAATAGATGCTGATGCGATTGAATCAGCCTGGTTATTCTATCCTGCATTTTAGATACATTATTTTTCATTTTCATTTTCGTTTTGTGTTTTGTGTTTTTTAGTTCGACTTTGATATGGTCGCAACAGCATTAGCGCCATCATCATTCTCGGAATCTTCCTCGTTCTCCCAAATCATAGCCACTCTTGAGAGACGGACATCATACTCAACATCCTGCATATCCGAATCCACGACGGATCCACCCGCGTCCACCGCGTAACCATCAGGGTATTTTTCGAGTGCGGCCAACATCGCCGATCTGAAAGTGCTGTAGTCCTCGCTGATTCCGTTGCTGTATCTCAATGTGAAGTTCATTTTATTTTTTAAGTTTTTCGTTTTTCGTTTTTCGTTTTGCGTTTTTCGTTTTGCGTTTCTTACTTCGACAAAATCATAATTCAGAAACTCAAAATGTAAATCCGTACTTGTACAAGATACGTATCCGTGGTTTTACTGTCAGTAGTTGTACGGATAGCAAAACTACGGACGTCTGAAAAGGGGGGAGGAGCGGGTGGGGCGCGCGGAACCCCCCCCCCCACCCCCCTTTTGGCGTCGCCCGCGCGCCCAGCTCCGCTCCACTCCGGCGGCCCGACATCCGTAGTTTTGCCATCCGTACAACTACTGACAGTAAAACCACGGATACGCACTCTGTATAAGTACGGATTTACATTTTGAGTTTCTGCATTATGATTATCTCGAAGTAAGAAACGCAAAACGCAAAACGCAAAACGCAAAATGAAAACTGAAAGAACTGAAAATAACGGACGGACGAAAGCATTCCGGGGCGCGAGCGGTGGGTGGTATATTGCCACTGAGGATTCCAGCGGCAGCCACTGCCAGGACGAGGGTCGATTCTCGACGCCGGGCCAGGCTTGGGCCGAGTGGGCCGAGTATCGCCATGACTGCAGGGTCGACTGTTAGGGGCGGAACGCAAAACGCAAAATGGAAAATCATATTTCGGCAATGCGGGATAAAATAAACTGGCTAGTCCAATCGGGCGCTCATTTATTGCCGCTTGCGGAGTGCAGGCATTTAGTTCGCGCGGCTTTTGCGGAAAATATCTATCTCCGATCAATGTATGATTTTTCCGAAATAAGAAACGCAAAACTTAGCATGAAGATTTCGGACAGCTCTTCAATTTCGATTCGAGAAGCGGGAGAAGTTCGGGGCCAGAGTGATGGGATCATGTATTTGCTGAGCGACATTGGTGATGGAGATGATCGCATTAGGGTCTGGGAATTACCGTGGGGGGCCAGAGTGATTGAGACAAGCGGGGACTCATTATTTGAGGGTGAAGCACACTAATTAATTAATTTTTGAAAAACAGAAAACAGAAAACAGAAAATGAAAACTGAAAGAACCGAAAATAACGGACGTACGAAAGCATTCCAGGGCGCGAACGGTTGGTATATCGCCACCGAAGATTCCAACGGCAGCCACTACCAGGATGAGGGCCGATTTGCGACGCCAGCCAAGGCTTGGGCCGAGTGGGCCGAGTATCGCCATGACTGCATGGTCGACTGTTAGGGGTCTGGGTCTGGGTCTGGGTCTGGGTCTGGGTCTGGGTCTGGGTCTGGGTCTGGGTCTGGGTCTGGATCTGGCGGCATGGGGGTTTGTTTTTCCGGCGGCAGGGTAAAGACATCGTGCCCAGTCGAGGAATGTCGGACATAAGTCTGGGTGCCGTCGGGGTCCGTGCGAGTCAGTAGATAGCCGTTTTCGTTCAGTTTTTGTTCGTTCATAAAATGAGTCAGGGGGGAGTCAGGGCGTTATTGTCGAGGTGCACGGCAACGGCTGCAGAAGTTCCATTTATACCTGCTATTTGCAAAGCTTTCACGTTCAGACCGGCTTTAGAAATAGTTTCGGCGAGTGAATCTGCGGCGGCGGTTTGTGTGTGCGCCTGTTCAGTTTTGCGTCGGGCAATGAGAGTCGACACGAGGGTGATCCCCGCGCCGACGATGCCCGCCAGCGCGCCCAGGGGGGCGGCGTAGGGATTGACTGGTGCGGTGGAAGCAAGCACCCCTTGGACTGATTCCACGGCGCTGGCGATGGCGGGAGAGGCAACGTACACTGGCGGAGAGTTAGTACTCGCGCCGGCCGGCCGGGGCGCGGGCGAAATGCAACCGGCCAGGGCCCACCAAATTGGGAGCGACACAATCAGGAGAATAATTTTTTTCATGGATTTTTGGTTCCCAGTCGCGAAATAAAAGCGAGCAGGGGATTAGCTCTGAGTTGATCCTGGTACGCGGTCGAAGCGCGGTCCGCCGCAAAATAAACGATGACCGCATTTGCGAGGAGGACGGCTCCAAAAATTACAACGAAAAGTGTCAGCCCATTTTTCCAGTTCAAATTCATGGTCATGGTCATGGT
>JANXWU010000310.1 GCA_025350985.1 Spartobacteria bacterium
CTGCCCGCGCGGCTGTGGGAGCAGCTCGTCCTCGCCGCCGGCATCGCACCGGATACGCGCTGGACGACCCTGCCGCGAACGGCCCAGCAGGCGCTGGCCGCGTTGCTGAAACGCACGGTCGTGCGCGTGACCGGCAAGACCTTGAACAAGGACGAATTTGTCACTTGTGGCGGCGTCCGGCTGAGTGAGGTGGATTTCAAAACGATGGAGAGCCGGGTTTGTCCGGGACTCCATTTCGCGGGCGAACTGCTCGACGTGGACGGCATCACCGGCGGTTACAATTTCCAAGCCGCTTGGACGACCGGCTGGCTCGCAGGGAAGGCGATGGCCGAAGGTCGTTGACCGGCTTGTAACCTACGCTCTCACCGGCGGCTTCACCGGGATCGTGAAGTGAAACGCCGCGCCGGTGCCCTCGCCCGATTCCACCCAGATGCGCCCGCCGTGGCGCTGCACGATCTTTTTGCAAACCGCGAGGCCGATGCCCGTGCCCGCGTATTTCTCGCGGTTGTGCAGCCTTTGAAAAATAATGAAAATGCGCTCGAAATACTGCGGGTCGATGCCGATGCCGTTGTCGCGAACGCAAAACTCCCAATCGTCCTCTTTTCGCTCGACGCCGATGTGGATGCGCGGCAGCTCCTCGCCGCGGAACTTGATCGCGTTGCCGATCATGTTTTGGAAAAGCTGGCTGAGTTGCACCGCGTCGCCGGTTACTTTCGGCAACTCATCATAAGTCACCGTCGCCTGCGCTTCCTTGATGCCAAGTTTCAAATCCCCTAAAACACGTTGCAATAACTCCGCGCAATCGGTCGGCTGGAAGTTGATCCCGCGAGTCCCGACGCGTGAGAAGGAAAGCAGAGCCTGGATCAGCGATTGCATTCTCTTCGCGCCATTGACAGCAAAGCCGATGAATTCATTCGCGTCGGCATCGAGCTTGTCTTTGTAACGCCGCTCCAGCAATTGCACGTAACTACCCACCATCCGCAGCGGTTCCTGTAAGTCATGCGAGGCGACATAGGCGAACTGCTCTAGTTCTTCATTAGAACGTTGCAACTCTCGCGTTCGTTCCGTCACCCGGTGTTCCAATTGCTCATTGAGCAGCTTCAACTGCCGTTCGGCTTCCGCGCGTGCATCGATTTGCTGCCGCAGTTCCTGATTAGTCTCGGTCAGGGCGCTGTCCCGATCCTCAATCGCCGAGAGCATCCGGTTAAAGGAGTCGCTGAGGATGCCTAACTCATCCTCGCTTTGCTTGCGCACGCGCAAAGAGAAATCCTGCTTCTCGGAGATCTGCTGCGCCGTGTCCGCGAGACTTAGGATGGGCTCGGAAATAATCCGCCGCTGCAGTGAGGACAAAACAAAGGCCAGAAAGAAAGAACCGGCGAGAACCAGGGCTGATATGGCCGCATAGGATCGCAGCCGGGCCATCATCTCCTCCAAACCCGCTTCGATGTAAATAGTGCCCACCCGGTTTCCTTTGTGAATGACTGGGCGGAAGAGGATTAACCGGTCATGGGTGAATTTGACTCCGTCCGCGGCCGGATGAGGAGGAAGCATCTTGCCTTTGCCGTCCCGCTCATAATCGACAAAAATTTCTCCCTGAGCATCGTAAAGACAGCCCGCAAGGATGGAGGCGTTGGCGCTGGCGGCATGGAGTGTTTGCTCTGCGTCCTCCGGGACATCAAAGGCCAGGGCGGCTGTGCTATTCACCGCAATCACGTCGGCCAAGGCCACCATCTTCTCCGCCAGCGACTGCCGGAAGGTCAGGCGGTCATAAGCGACAAAGGCGAGGCAGGCGAGCAGCAGCGACGCCGTGGTGGTCCCGAGGATGACCACAGTTAGCTTGCGCTTAATCGGCAGGTCTCTAAAGGTGCGCATCAGGAGTTGGGTTGCACTTCACAAGGAGTTGAAACGAACTCGCGATGCCTCCGGGTCAGGGCTCCTAAAAGGACATGCGCAACCCCAGCACGCCGTTAAAGGTCTCCTGCGGAATCGCCTCCCCGACAAATCCAGTCAACGCGTAATGATTGTCGGTGATGTTCCGAAGATCGAGGTAGAATTCGAGAAGGTTCGTTGCCTTGTAAAGGATATATAGATTGGCCTCCCACGGGTTGCGCAGCTCATTGCTCAAAGGGCCGGCATCGACATTACGGGGAGTGGAACGGGCAACCAGACTTGGCGTGACAAAGAGCTTTGGCGTGACCGCCCAAGTGGCGCCCAGGCGGAAGTTATGCTGCGAGATGCCCTTCAGTCCAAAGGACAGCCCGGCGGTCGCTTCCTCGTAGGTGGCATAGGAATACGAGAACCAAGTGCTAAGGCTGCGGGTGATTTTTGCCTTGCCATAGAAATCAAGTCCCGCGTTGTGACTGGTGCCGCTGTTGACGGAATTCACGATGGTTCGCGGCTGCGTGCCTTTGAGGTCAACAAAGGCACGCTGGGCGATGATATTGGGCGGAAGGGCTGCGTCGGAAACGAGGATTAGATTGCTTTGGTCTCCGTAAAAAAGACTAAGTCCTACGTTAAAGGATTCCTTGTTATAGGTGAGATTGACCTCGTGAGTCTTGGAAGTCTCCGGCTTCAAGGCTGGGTTGGAGATGGCGAGAATGTCTCCCCTGTCATAAGTCGCGTCGAAGTAAGGGGCGGGGGAGATATAAGCCCAAGAGTAGGTGTATTTCGCCGTCAGCGCATCGGTCACATCGTAAATCAGTGAAGCCCGGGGAGTATAGGACGGCTCGTCAATGCGCGTGTCCTTGTCGATGCGCGCGCCGGCAATGACCTTTAGCTTGGTGGTGGCCTGCCAGGACATTTCAAGGTAGGCGCCGTAGCGCTCGAACTCCGAATCCACGACGCGCGGCACCAGGTGAATCGAAGCCGGATCGCCAGGCACGGTATAATAAACGAAGTTGCCGCCCTGGTTGATGATGTCGTTGTGTCCGCCCGGATGCGCCATGCCCGGAATAGTGGACTTGGGTATGATGTCGTAGTTGGTATAGATACCGCCGAGCAAAGCCGAGAGGGACTTGGTGAAATCGACGCGGAGAGTTTCCTCGACGCTGATGCTTTTGCCGTTGGCATACTTGAAGTCGTTGAAGAACCACCGGTTGGGATTCATCGAATCCGGAAAGACATAACGGCTCTTGGGATCAACCTCATACCAGTTATAGGTGACGGATGAATCGAGCGCGACCGCGTCGCTCATTTTCCAGTGATACTTGGCTTCGGTCACCCACGACCGGTCCTCCCATACTGCCTGCGGAACGAACGCGAGAATCGACGGCCCATAACCCTCCCCGCTGCTCCGTCGTGAGTCGCGATACCAGCTCTGGATCGAGAAGCTCCCGATATCGAGCCGGGCAAATGCATTCAGTCCGTAATCCTGTCGGTCTGGCACGGTGCCGCTACCGCGCGCTTCGGCCAAGTCGCGGAAGTTCTTCCACCACTTCGGATACTCTTTGTCAATGCGAGTCAGGTCCGAGTCATGATACTGCACGTAGCCTTGGAAGAGGATGTTTCTTGAGGCGTCGAACACCTTTCCAACAGAGCCCCATAACTCGCGCTCGGCGTGCAGGCCGCCATCGCCTCCCGCTTCCACCGCGACGTGTCCATCCGCCGGTGGCGCCTTGGTCTTGACGTTGATTACCGCACTAATCGCGTCCTGACCGTAAAGGGTGGAACCTGATCCGTATATGACTTCGATTTGTTCCGCCTCGCGCACGCTGAAATCGTTGCGGAAGGGAAAGTATTCGCCACCCGGCGGATTAACTCTCATGCCGTTGACTAGGACGACGATTTTGTTGTTGCCGGTGATGCCGCGCACGGCCACTTGCGTCCCGAGTTCGGTGAAGAAATTCTCCGACAAGTCCATCCCCGGCAGATCGCGCAGGACATCCTTCAAGCTAGAGTATCCGCGCAGCCGAATGTCGTTTTTGTCGATGACAATGACGGTGCCCGGCGCAGCGGTGGCCTTCTCGGATCTTTTCGAGGCGGTAGTCACCGTGGCTACCTTTACGTCCATTAGCTCTTCCAAGGTCAGCTTCTTAAGTGTGTCGGTGGCGGTGGTGCCCGCGCTGGTTTGGTTGGATTCAGCCGCGGTCATTCTCGGCGGCGACCAGGCGGCGAAGCACAAAGAAACGGCAAGGGTGGTCGTGAGACGGTTTGGGGCGGCGTTCCGGGAGGCAGGGTTCATGGGTTACTCCTTTCACAGGCACGCTCGGGATGAGCGATGCGATGGGTGCTTTTGGCAGTTACTTTCGAGGAAAATGGCAAAGCTTCGTGGTGATGGTTCAGCAACGGCTTAGTCCTAAGTCTGGCCGCAACCCTGGCTTCTTTGAGTTTGAAGTTCATTTGCTGATCTTAATAAGCCGGGAGCTAATTTGCAGGTTCGCGCGCTGCGCTGCGCCGCGATTGATGTCGAACCGGACTTTGCCGCCATCCATGAAAAATCCGATGATCCCTCCCTGGCGGGTGAAGTCTTCGCCCTCGCCGACCGTCAGCACGCTGCCCTGCAACGCCGAGACAATTTCCGCCGTGCGCGACTTTTCCGATTTGCTAATGAAAACAATTTGGCAGCCGCGCAAGTCGTCAGCTTTGCGCCCGTGCTTGAGGATGATCTTATGGCCGCCGACAGCCTGCCCGCGCACTGCCCTTTCCAAGGCACCTCCGAAAGGATCGTCGCCAGCGATGCCGATGACAAAGGGGGCCGATTCATCGGCAAAAGACTTGTCCGGCCATTTTACGAATTGCGAGAAGTTCGACAGAAAAACCGCCTTGACTTCATACTCCGCAAACTGCGCGGACGCGCCTCTGCTGAAAGCGAAAAGTAGGGCTGTGCAAACCAATCCCGCCAGCCTGCCGCTCAGACGCCGTCTTATGCCATGCCTTCCGTTCATAGTATAGAGAGTGGTCCGAGTTTTCTGTTACCGGACACATACATTTTCCCGCTGCTCCGAGATTCGGCCATTCGCATGGAGGGCACCGTTGAGGTGTTACACTGAATGGAGCAGGAAAGTGACGGCTTTCCGCGCGGATGTCGATGAGAAAGCGGCGGAAATATTGCCAGAGGAAAAAGCTGGCTCACCGACGGGAAAATCAGCGACCGCGCAAAGCCGCCGCAGTCACTTCGCCCGTCCGTTCCAAGTCCGAGGTGGTGTGGGCGAGGGAAATGAATCCCGTCTCGAACTGCGAAGGCGCGAAGTAAACGCCG
>JANXWU010000327.1 GCA_025350985.1 Spartobacteria bacterium
CAGGCCAACGCGGACATGCCGAAGGGCAGCGTGGACGGCGAGCAGGCGTCCTACACGATTTACAGTAATGACCAACTGCTGAAGCTGGACGACTATCGAGGGTTGGTTTTGGCGCAGAAAAACGGCACGCCCATCCGTCTCAGCTCACTCGCGAACATTGTCGAAGGCGTGGAAAACACGAAGCTCGGCGGCTGGCACGGCTCGAAGCCGGCGGTGCTGCTCGTCGTCTTCAAACAAGCCGACGCGAACGTGATCGAAACCGTAGATCGCATCCACGCGGTCCTGCCGCAGACGGAGAAATGGCTGCCCCCGAGCGTGAAAGTCGATGTCCTCAGCGACCGCACCGTGACCATCCGTGCGTCAGTCGAGGAGGTGCAATTTTCATTGCTCCTTTCCATCGCCCTGGTCGTGATGGTCGTCTTCCTTTTCCTGCGGCGATTCTGGCCGACGTTCATTGCGAGCGTGACCATCCCTTTGGCTCTGGCAGGCACTTTCGGGGTGATGTACCTGCTCGGATACACGCTCGATAATCTCTCGCTGATGGCCGTCACGATCTCGGTCGGCTTCGTCGTCGATGACGCGATTGTCGTGATCGAAAACGTGTTTCGTTTCGTGGAAAAAGGCGAGCCGTCGATGCAGGCGGGCTTGAAGGGCGCGCGGCAAATCGGCTTCACAGTCATCTCGATGAGCCTGTCGCTCATCGCCGTGTTCATTCCGATTTTGTTCATGGGCGGAGTGCCGGGCAGATTGTTTCACGAATTCGCCGTCACGCTCAGCGCGGCGATTCTGGTTTCAGGCGTGATTTCGCTGACGCTGACTCCGATGCTCTGCGCGCGGTTTTTGAAACCGGAATCAGCGCACCAACATCCCGGCGTCATCGTCCGCGCGAGTGAACGGGCGTTCAACTGGACGCTTGCCGTTTACGAAGCCGGACTGAAATGGGTGCTGCGGCATCAGGGATTGATGCTGATCGTCGCGCTGCTCACGGCGGTGGCGACGGTGTGGCTTTACAGCGCGGTGCCGAAGGGATTTTTCCCACAACAGGACACCGGAATGCTCCAGGGCACGACGGAGGCGTCGCAGGACATTTCGTTTGCGGCGATGGAGAAACTGCAAAAACGCGTCGCGGAAATCGTCCTCGCCGACCCAGCCGTCGCGACGGTCGGCTCATTCATCGGCGGCGGCTTTGGAAGCTCGACCGTCAACAATGGCCGCCTCTTTATTGCGCTCAAACCGCGCTCGCAACGAAAAGTCAGCGGCGAAGAAATCATCGCGCGTTTGCGGCGGCAGGTCGGTGCGGTGCAGGGCATCACGCTGTTCATGCAGGCGATGCAGGACATCCGCGTCGGCGGGCGGAGCAGCAAGGCGCAATACCAATACGCGTTGCAGACCGGCGACCTCGAAGACCTCAATCAATGGACGCCGAAACTCGTCGCCAAACTGCGGCAAATTCCGCAGCTCAAAGACGTGACGAGCGACCAGCAAACGCGCGGCTTGCAGACGAATGTCGTGATCGACCGCGACGCCGCCGCGCGCCTCGGAGTCTCGCCGCAGGCGATCGACAACACGCTCTACGACGCGTTCGGACAGCGGCAGGTCTCGACCATTTACAAACGCTACAACCAGCATCACATCGTCTTGGAAGTTGATCCGCATTTTCAGTTCGAGCCGTCGTCGTTGCAGAAAATTTTCGTCCGCTCGAACACCGGCAAACAAGTCCCGCTTGCCAGCGTCGCGAAATTTCAAACCACCAACACGTCGCTGTCGGTGAATCATCAAGGCCAGTTTCCGGCGGTCACGATTTCCTTCAATCTGACACCCGGCGTTTCACTCGGCGACGCGGCGGAGTTGATCCAAAACGCCAAGCACGAACTGCAAATGCCATCGGCGATCAACGGCAGCTTTCAAGGAACCGCGCAGGTTTTTCAAGCGTCGCTTTCCTCCATGCCGCTGCTGATCGCCGCCGCACTCGTTGCGGTTTATGTCGTGCTGGGAATGCTCTACGAAAGCTTGATTCATCCGATCACGATTCTTTCCACGCTGCCCTCCGCCGGGCTCGGCGCGCTGCTCGCGCTGCTCGTGACGGGCTACGATCTCTCGCTGGTTTCGTTCATCGGAATCATCCTGCTCATGGGCATCGTGAAAAAGAACGCGATCATGATGATCGACTTCGCGCTCGACGTGGAGCGAAGGGAAAACCTGAGCCCCGAAGACGCGATCTATCAGGCGTGCATCGTGCGCTTTCGCCCGATCATGATGACGACGCTCGCCGCGATGTTCGGCGCGGTGCCGCTCGCGTTCGGCATGGGTGCTGGTTCGGAAATGCGGCAGCCGCTTGGCGTGGCGGTCATCGGCGGATTGATCGTTTCGCAAATCCTGACGCTTTACACGACGCCGGTCATCTATTTGATGTTCGAGCATCTGCGGGTGTGGGTGCGGAAACTGCGCGGTCGCGAGAGCGAGCGGGGGCTGATGCCAGCGGTGCAACGTCTGTAATTTCGAAAGGCCTTCCAGTCCGCGACTGCGGCGATGGCGAGGCGCTCTTCGTTGTTTCCAATCCACCAAGTGCGTGGCAGCATTCGCCCCGCATGTTGGCAAAAGTTTACTCGGCGGCGGTTTACGGAGTGGATGCGTACGAGGTGGAGGTCGAGGTGAATGCGGCGGGCGGCGACCCGGTGATCGTGGTGGTCGGGCTGCCCGATGTCGCGGTGAAGGAAAGTCGCGACCGAGTGCGGACGGCGATTGCGAACAGCGGCTACCATTGGCCGCGCGGGCGCACGACGATCAATCTCGCGCCCACCGACGTGAAGAAGGAAGGGCCAAGTTTTGACCTGCCGATTGCCTTGGGAATGGTCGCGGCGGCGGACGACATGGACTTGGCGGAGGC
>JANXWU010000330.1 GCA_025350985.1 Spartobacteria bacterium
CTTTCAGGGCCGCCGTAATCTGCTTGGCCACCTGCGGTGCGATGTGGCTCCAGACGCTGTGCTTTCCCAGCTCTGCCTCCACGATGAACCACTGCTTCTTTGCGACATCGAAAGCAAACCCATCTGGGATTGTCGCGGACCCATCGGGTGTCGAAATCTTTCCTTTCGGCAGATAGATCGACGAAGGGCCGAAGATGTATTCGTAGTTCTGGACGACGACGTTTTCCAACTCTGCTTCCGAATCGAACGGAGCTTGGATGAACCGCGTTGAGGATGAGATCAGCATACTGTTTTCCGCCTACGCTTTTGCGTAAACCTCCGCGCCCTTTTCCGCGAACTTGTTCGACTTCTCTTCCATGCCTTTTTTCAAGGACTCGTCCTCGGAGATCGCCTGTTCGGCGGCGTATTTGCAGGCGTCTTCGGTGTTCATTGAGCAGAGGTGCAGACGAGGGTTGGCTGTGCCGAAAGGATGGCGGTGGCTTCCTCAAGGGTGGCGAGTTCTTTATCGACGGGGATGCTCATGACGTGGATTGACTAGAGATGAAGTTTGGTAGTGTCTGAACCGTCAGCGACCCAACGTATCGTTTAACCAAGCGGTCGTCACAAGTTCGGAACCAATCGGCTCCTCGATAAAAACGAGCGGTCAAGTGACGGCCTTCCTTTCTGGTTAGCCACTCTCGATGACGGGTGCCAGCTCTGCCGTCTTATGCCCGTTAACTTTCACCAAAGTAAACGTCTCCCACTGCGGAGGAAAATAGTTCGGCAAATTGTCGGTGAGTCCAGTAGTTTCGCGTCGTGAAACTTCTGCTCGTGGACGGTTATTACTATGCCTATCGCTCCTTCTTTGCGATTCGGGATTTGAGCAATTCCCGCGGCGAACCGACCAATGCGATTTACGGTTTCGTCGGCGCGCTCCGGCGGATGTTGAAACACCTTCAGCCCGAACTCGCGCTCGTCGTGTGGGACGAAGGAATGCCCGAGCGCCGCACTCAACTCCAAGCCGCCTACAAGCAAAACCGCAAGGAAATGCCCGACGCGCTCTCGGCTCAAATCGAAGCCATCCACGCCCTCGTCCCGCTACTCGGCGTGCAGGGCGTGAGCCTTCCGAACACCGAAGCCGATGACCTCATCGCGACCTACGCCCATGCCGCGCGCGCTGCCGGGCACGACGTGATTCTCGCCACGAATGACAAAGACCTTTTTCAACTCGTGACCGAGGGCGTGAAGATTTACTCGACGAACAAAACCGACCTCGCCTCGCCCAAAGACACGCACGCGTTGCTCGATCGCGACGCGGTGATGAAAAAATGGGGCGTTGAGCCGCAGCAAATCGGCGAGGTGCTGTGCTTCATCGGCGACAGCGTGGACAACATTCCCGGCGTGCCGGGCATCGGCGAAAAGACCGCCGTGTCGCTGCTGCGCGAGCACGGCGGGCTGGACGCGATTTTGGAAAACCCAGACGCGATCAAAAACGAAAAACTGCGAGAAAAAATCAAAGCCGGACGGGAGCAACTTCTGCAAAATCGCGAGATGGTGCGGCTCGACCTGGACCTGCCGATGCCGGTGGCACTCGACGATTTGAAAATCGCTCCGCGCTACTCCGAACTCATCGCCGCGCTGGAGAAGTGCGAGTTCAAAACCTTCACGCAGGAAGTGCGGGCCGAAGCGGAAAAAGCCGGCATCGCGAAGGCAGGCATGGCGGGGCAGGGGATGTTATTTTAAGCCGGGACGGCAGATTTTCTCCCGGCTTATTTCTCCGGCCGAATCCGATATTGCAACTGCCGCGTCAGCAGCCAGCGCACACCGAACATGTCGCGTGTCGCCTTGAACACACGGCTACCGAATTTGTAGTTGCTCTGCCCGTGAATGCGCGGGCGGTGGTTGACGGAAATCTCGACGATCTTGTAGCCGGCACCCTTGATCAAAGCCGGGATGAAGCGGTGCATTCCGCGGAACGGAATCAGCGCCTGCGCGCACTCGCGGCGCATGGCCTTGAGCGTGCAGCCGGTGTCGCGCACGCCGTCGCGGGTGAGCCGGCTGCGGATGGAATTGGCGACGCGGCTGGAGATTTTTTTTGCGAGATTGTCGCGGCGTTTTGCGCGGTAGCCGCAGACGAGGTCCGCGCCTTTTTCGATTTCAGCGAGGAGCCGTTTGATATCGGCGGGGTCGTTCTGCAAATCGCCGTCGAGCAGCACGATCACTTCGCCGCACGCTGCGTGGATGCCGGCGTACATGGCCGCGCTCTGGCCGGCATTTTTTTCAAAAGCGAGCACGCGCACGGCGGGCATACGCTCGATGTGGCTCCGTGTCGCGTCGAGCGATCCGTCGTCCACTAAAACGATTTCGTAGTCGAGCCCGGTGAGTGCCTGCGTGAGTTCGCGCTGGAGATCGGCGACGTTTTCCTCCTCGTTGTAGAGGGGGATCACGACGGAGAGTTTTTTGGTGGCGGCGGTCATTCCAGCAGATTTTTGTTGAGGTAGTTGTAACACGCAAAGACGCGGACGCTACGCAAAGGCAGCCCGTGCCGGCGCAGCTCGTATCGACCTCTCAACTCCACGCGCTCGAAACCTTCCTTAATCGTTGACGGCACGCGCTGCTCGTTGCGTTCCGTGATTTCCTGGTCGCTGATGAAAAGCGCGGAATGGCCGAGGAACAAATTCACGCCCGTGAACTGCGATTCCT
>JANXWU010000355.1 GCA_025350985.1 Spartobacteria bacterium
AGGCGTTGGGCGCGAAGCCGCTGGGGTTTGCGGAAATGAAGGACGCGTGCCTGGCGGCGGGGGAGAAGCTGAAGCCGTTTGTGACGAACACGACGGTGTGGTTGCACGAGGCGCTGAAGGCGAAGCGGGAGATTTTGTTCGAGGGGGCGCAGGGGACTTTTCTCGATATCGATCACGGGACGTATCCGTTCGTGACGTCGTCGAACACGACGAGCGGCGGGGCGTGCACGGGTTCGGGGGTGCCGCCGCAGCGGATCGACCGGGTGATGGGCGTGATGAAGGCCTACACGACGCGGGTGGGGGGCGGGCCGTTCCCGACCGAGGATCAAGGCGTGAGCGACTTGCTGCACGGGATGGGGCGGGAGTTCGGCGCGACGACCGGACGCGCGCGGCGTTGTGGGTGGTTCGACGCGGTGGCGACGCGCTACGCGGCGATCGTGAACGGCATCGACGACCTCGCGATCACGAATCTCGACGGGTTGGACACGGTGGAGCGGCTCAAAGTTTGCACGGGCTACAAGCTCGGTCGCAAGACGCTCGCGCATCCGCCATCGGACGCCGATCTACTCGCGCAGTGCGTGCCGATTTACCTCGAGATGGACGGCTGGAACACGCCGACGGATGGGGTGAAAAGTTTCCGCGAGCTGCCGAAGAACGCGCAGGTTTATTTGAAGAAAATCTCGGAGTTGACGGAAGCGAAGCTGCGGATTTTCAGCGTGGGGCCGAATCGGGATCAGACGTTCACATTGTAGATTGCTGATTTCTGATTTCTGATTGCTGATTGAAATGACGCCGGACGAGTTGCGAGAGCGGACAAAGAGTTTTGCTTTGCGATGCCTGCAAGCGGCGGAGGCGCTGCCGAAGTCGATCACGGGGCGAACCATTTCCAGCCAGCTTGCCCGATCAGCGACGTCGGTGGCGGCGAACTATCGGGCGGCGTGCCGGGCGCGTTCGCAGGCGGATTTCATTTCCAAAATCGCCGTGGTGCAGGAAGAGGCGGACGAGACGGGATTCTGGCTGGACCTCGCCGTGCAGGCGGGTGTGCTGCCGGAGAAGAAGTTGCGCCCGCTCATCGTCGAGGCCGACGAACTCACCGCGATCTTCGCTGCCTCGCACATCTCGGCGACGCGCCACAAAAAGCGTCTGCCCAATCAGCAATCAGCGATCAGAAATCAGCCATGACCCCGCCTCGCCACATCGCCATCATCATGGATGGCAACGGACGCTGGGCGCGGGAGCGCGGGCTGCCGCGCATCCGCGGACACGAGGAGGGCGCGGAGTCGGTGCGGGCGGTCCTGCGCGCGTGCGGCGAGGCGGGCGTCGAGTTCCTCACGGTGTATGCTTTTTCCACTGAGAACTGGAAGCGCCCGGAAGCGGAAGTCGCGGCACTGATGGGGTTGCTGGAGCATTTTCTGAAACAGGAGACGCCGGAACTAATGGCGCAGAACGTCCGGCTCCAAGCGATCGGACGGATCACGGATTTGCCGGAGGCGTGCCAGCGTGAACTCCATCGCGCGATCGAGACGACGGCGAAAAACACCGGCGTGACGCTCATCCTCGCGTTGAGCTACAGCGGTCGCATCGAGATCATCGACGGCTTGCGCAGCCTAGTGCGGGCCGTGCGCGAGGGGCACATCGATGAGGCGATGATCGACCCGGAGATGTTCAGCCAGCATCTTTACACGCGCTCTTTTCCCGACCCCGACCTGCTCATTCGCACCTCCGGCGAGATGCGCATTTCCAATTTTCTCCTGTGGCAAATGAGCTACACGGAAATCTACGTGACGCCGAAACTCTGGCCGGATTTCCGCAAAGAGGAACTGCTGGAAGCGCTGCGGGACTACAGCCAGCGACAGCGCCGGTATGGAGGAGTGTGAGCGGCGCAGATTGTTGATTTCTGATTTCTGATTGCTGATTAAAATCCAAACGCCGGGTGATTTTGTGTATCTGTGGACTTTCCCACCGCCCAAATGAACAAGACGCAAACTATCCTCGTGGTCGATCCCGAGACCGACTTCCTCGACTGGGTGCAACACCAGTTGCAGACGCCAACGACGCGCGTGATCACCGCCACCAAGTCGGACGAGGCGTTCAAAATCTTCCGCGAAGAACAGCCCGAACTCCTGATCGCGGAGACGCACCTCAATCCAATCAGCGGGATGGAACTGCTCGCCAAAGTGCGGCAGTTCGACTCGAACGCGATGGTCATCCTCACCAGCGCCTTCGGCACGACGCAGGCCGTGATCGAGGGGATGAAACTCGGCGCGTTCGATTTTTTGCGGAAGGAAGCGCTGCCGTTCAATTTGAAAGTGGTCGTCGATGCCGCGCTCAAGCAGCAGGCCGAGACGCGGGCGGCGACCACGTTCAAACCGCAGCTCACCGTCGAGGAGCATCAGGACTCGATCGTCGGGAAATCGGAGGCGATGCAGCAAGTGTTCAAACTCATCGGCCGCGTCTCGCACAGCGATGCGCCCGTGATGATCACCGGCGAGAGCGGCACCGGCAAAGAAATCGTCGCGCGCGCGATTCATCATTATTCGCAGCGCGAGGCGAAGAGTTTCGTCGCGATCAACTGCGCCGCCATTCCCGAGCAGCTTCTGGAAAGCGAGCTGTTCGGCCACGAAAAAGGATCGTTCACCGGCGCGACGAATCAGCGCATCGGTCGGTTCGAGCAATGCCACGGCGGCACGCTTTTTCTCGACGAAATCGGCGACATGCCGATGCCATTGCAGGGTAAGATTTTGCGCGTGTTGCAAGACGGCGAATACTCGCGTGTCGGCGGCAACACCACGCTCAAATCCGACGTGCGCATCATCGCCGCGACCAACCGCAACCTCGAACAGGAAGTCGCGAACAAGACTTTTCGCGAAGACCTTTTCTACCGGCTCAACGTCGTGCGCATCCACCTGCCCCCGCTGCGTCAGCGCACCGAGGACATCCGATTGCTCGCCGAGTATTTTTTGAAAAAAGTCACGACGCAAAAGCATCTGCCGCATCTGCGTTTGAGCGAAGAGGCGGTGCGCGTGCTCGAAGGCCACGCGTGGCCGGGCAATGTGCGCGAATTGGAAAACACGATTCAGCGCGTGTGCGTGCTGGCGACCAGCGACTTGCTTTTGCCCAAGGACATTCCGCTCGGCGCATTGGAAACCCCGGCGGAAGGCGTCGCGGCCAACGCCATTTCCGGCCTCGCGGCCCATGCCCCGGTCACGGTGGAAGCCGCCATCGAAGTGCTGCTCAAAGCCGCGCAAGCGAAACCCGGCACCGAGCTTTTGCCGTGGCTCGAACACGAGTTCACGCTCTTCGCGATGCGCGCGACGCAGGGAAATCAAGTGCGCGCGTCGAAGCTGCTCGGCATCACCCGCGCGACGCTGCGCAAACGCATCGAGCGCTACGGCATCACGAAGGAACTGAACATCCAGTGAAGAATTTCTGATTGCTGATTTGTCCAAAGACGCGCGCCATGGGGAATCCTGGAAAATCAGAAATCAGAAATCAGAAATCAGCAATCAGTTGGCTTTGGGATGGCGCGACCTTCACGCCCTGCGACTCACTGCCGCTGACCGACCGCGGCTTTCGCTACGGCATGTCGGTGTTTGAAAGCATTCGCGTTTGGAAAAACACGCCGCTGTATTTTGCCGCGCACGCCGAGCGCTTGCGTCACGCGTGCGAGCGGTGCGGTTTCCAAATTGATGACACGGCTCTCGCCTCCGCCGAAAAATTGCTCCGCGAAAACGGCGACGGCTTCGCGCGCATTTACGTCACCGCTGGCGATGGCCCTACCGTAGCACAGGCTTCCAGCCTGTCGCCGACGGCAGGCTTCCAGCCTGTCGTCGCGAACAACCGAATCGCCGTCTTCATCGAGCCGCGCGAAATCGTCTCGCTAGAAATCCACGCCCACGGCTATGCGCTCGCCCTTTCACCGGAACCGCATCGCCCGCTGTTCGGCGGACTAAAAACCGCCAACTACTGGGCCAACGCGCACGCGCTCGGACTCGCCCGCGCGCGTCGCTGCGACGAGGCGCTGCTTTTCAATTCAGCCGGCGAATTGATTTCGGCGTGCATGGCCAATGTCTTCGTCGTCTGCGGCGGAAAAATCGCCACGTCATCGCTCGAAGCCGGCGCGCGCGACGGCGTCATTCGCGCGTGGATTTGCGAGCGGCGCGAAGTCGAACAACGCGCACTCACGCGCGCCGACCTCGCGCACGCCGACGAGATTTTCCTCACGAACAGTTGGCTTGGCGTGATGCCCGTCGCGTCGCTTGAAGATCGCCCGCTTGAATCTAAACTGGTCGCCACTTCGCTGCGCGTGGACTACGAGCGCGCCCTCCAAAACCAGTCAACCTGAGCGAGTCTGCCGAGCGAAGAATCGCCAACGACTTCGGCGGCAAAGCGGCAGGAAAAGGAAGCTGGCGATCCCAGGATGACAAATCGTTTGTAACGCAAGCGTGTGGCGAAGCTGATTGCCCGACATGAAAAAAACACCCGACCTGCTCGACCGCGTTTCGCTCGCAGAGCCGATTGCGGCGAAGCTGCGGCAGGTTCGCGCCGGCAAGCCCGTGGTCTTCGAGCACGTCACCGAGCCCGCGCGTCCGTTCGTCGCGGGCTTGATTGCACGTTCGGTCAAACGTCGCCTTTGGATCGTGTGCGCAAACGTCCGCGCGCAGGAACTCTTCCACAACGACCTGCTCAACTGGCAACCCGACGCGCTTTTTTTTCCCGAAATGGAACTGGCGGCCGCGTACGGCGCCGAG
This sequence comes from Spartobacteria bacterium, assembly GCA_025350985.1. Lineage (GTDB taxonomy): Bacteria > Verrucomicrobiota > Verrucomicrobiia > Chthoniobacterales > Chthoniobacteraceae > JANXWU01. The sequence continues at coordinate 4,752 of JANXWU010000355.1, forward strand.
CCCGACCCGGAGATCTCCGCCGAGCGGCTCGAGATTTTGCAGCGGCTCCTGATTTCGAAAAAGCAGGAAATCATAGTGCTCACGCGCGCCGGGTTGGACGACGTGGTGCCGTCGCCGGCGGCGCTAAAACAGCTCGCGCTGAAACTTTCGCGCAACGCGCGGGTCGATTACGAGAAACTGATCGCGAAGCTCGCGAAGGCAGGCTACGAGCGGGTTCCGCAGGTGAGTGGGCGCGGACAGTTCGCCGTGCGCGGCGGGATTGTCGATGTGTTTTCGTGGCAACACCCGGCACCGGTGCGCCTCGAGTTTTTCGGCGACGAGATCGAGTCAATCCGGCAGTTCGACCTCGACGCGCAAACCTCGGTGCAGCACGTCGATTCCTGCACGTTGCTGCTCGGAGATGCGGGAGACTCGACGTGTGCGTTGCGCGATTACGTGACCGAGGACGATCTCGTGATCGACGCCGGCCCGACTCAAGAAATCGAGGCCGAAGTCACCCTGCTCGAGGGCGCGGCGGATGGAGACGCGTCCGAGGATTTTGCGGGTGCGTTTTTCGATCACGGCCTCGGTGAGTTCGAGGCGGGCGATTTTGTGATCGAGGAGACGACCCGCGAACGGTTTTTTGCGCAGCTTCGCGACTGGCTCGGCGACAGTTGGAGCGTGTTTGTTTTCTGCAACAACGAAGGGGAGATCGAGCGGCTCGGCGAGATGCTGCCGGCAGAACTCTCTCGCCATAAAAACCTCGCGCTGACCGTGGGCGCACTCACGCGCGGCTTTATCTTTCCCGCGGGCAAGATGGCCTTGCTCACGGACGCGGAGTTGTTCGGCCGCTACCGCAACGCGCGGGCACGGCGGCTCACGACGCGGCGGGCGCGCGAGCAGGCGCGGCGGTCGCAGATCGACTTCAGCGAGCTAAACGAAGGTGACCTGGTGGTGCATCTGGAGCACGGCGTCGGAAAATATCGTGGGCTGCAAAGACTTTCCGGCGCGGAATCAACCGCGACGGACGCGACGAGTGCGACAGAGGGAAAAACTAAACTCGCAAAAACCGTTGCGCCCGTCGCGGTTCAAATCCAGCCGGAGGTACTCGTCCTCGAATTTGCGAACGATGCAAAACTTTACATCCCGCTCGAACAATCCTATCTCGTCTCGCGCTACGTCGGCGTCGGGAAACGAACGCCGCCGCTCAGCGAACTCGGAAACGCAAAGTGGGGGCGCGCGAAGAAAACGGCGGAAGGCGCGGTGTTCGATTACGCGGCGAAATTGCTGGCCATTCACGCCGAGCGCGAGACGCGGAAAGGCTTCGCATTTGCGCCCGACGGGAAATGGCAGCGCGAGTTCGAGCAGTCGTTTTTCTTCAAGGAAACACCGGATCAAATCAAGGCCATCGCCGACACGAAAGCCGACATGGAAAATGAAAAGCCGATGGATCGGCTGATCTGCGGCGACGTCGGTTTTGGCAAAACGGAAGTGGCGATTCGCGCGGCGTTCAAGGCAGTGATGGCCGGCAAGCAAGTCGCGCTGCTTTGTCCGACAACGGTGCTCGCGCAGCAGCATTGGAACACGTTTCGCGAGCGCATGAGCGACTATCCGGTCGTCGTGGAAATGCTCAGCCGCTTCCGCACGCACGGCGAGCAAAGGCGCACCGTTGCAGGGTTGCGGGAGGGCGGCGTCGATATTGTCGTCGGCACGCACCGGCTTATTTCGGGCGACGTGCAGTTCAAAAACCTGGGTCTCGTCGTGATCGACGAGGAGCAGCGGTTCGGCGTGCTGCACAAGGAAAAGTTCAAGGAGCTTTTCGATCTGGTCGATGTGCTCACGCTCTCGGCGACGCCGATTCCCCGCACGCTTTATCTCTCGCTCGTCGGCGCGAAGGACATGTCCACCATTGAGACGCCGCCCGCGAATCGCATCCCGGTCGAGACGCTGATTTGTCCGTACGACGAGCGGATCATTCGCGACGCGATCGCGCGCGAACTGGCGCGGCAGGGACAGGTTTATTTTTTGCACAACCGCATTCATTCCATCGAAAAAATCGCGGAGCGCGTCCGCGAACTCGTGCCCGGCGCGCGGGTCGAAATCGGCCACGGACAAATGGACGAGCACGAGTTGGAAGCGATCATGCAGCGGTTCGTCGCGGGCGAAACGGACGTGCTCGTCTCGACGACGATCATCGAGAGCGGGCTCGATATTCCGAACGCGAACACGATCATCATCG
>JANXWU010000369.1 GCA_025350985.1 Spartobacteria bacterium
TTGGAGCTCGACGCCTCCATCTGCTTCCGATGCGTTTCGGCGAGCGCTTCGACTTGCTTCTTCTGCTGCTCGTTGATGACGCCGATTTGCTTTTTCTGCTCCTGCGAAAGGTTCTCGATCTGCCCCAAGTGGTTCTGTCGCAGGGCTTCGATTTGCTTCTTGTGCTCCTCCTTCGCGTTCGCGAATTGAGCCAGCACCAGCTCCTTTTCCGCGCCCGTTTTTTCGTGCTCCGTCTTGCGCGCTTCCAATTGCTGCGCGTGTTCCAGCGCCAGTTGCTCCAGCCGCTTTTGATGCGCGGATTCGAGGCCCGCGCGCTCTTTTTGCTGTGCGGCGGCGAGCGCTTCCTCGACGCGTTGGTGCTCCTGTTTGAGCGCTTCGATCTGCTCCAGATGCGACTGCCGGAATTTCTCCGTCTGCTTCTTGTGCTCTTCTTTCGTTTCGGCCAAATGCCGGAGCGTTTGCGCCTTTTCCTCGCTGGTTTTTTCGTGCTCCTTTTTCGCGAGCCCAAGTTGTTTCATGTGCTCGACCGCCAGCGCATCCAGTTGTTTTTTCCGTTCAAAATCAACCGCCGCGAGATCCTTCCTTTGCGACTCGCCGAGCACCTCGGCGTGCTTTTTGTGCTTCTCGCTCAGGGCCGCGATTTGGGCGCTGAAATCAGTGCGCGTCTCGTTGATTTTTACATTGAGCGTGTCGCGCAATTGGATCGCGTGGTCGCGTTCGACCAGCGCGGCGCGAAGCTGTTGCTTATGATCCTCCAAGGCCCCGCTCAGGCGCGAAATCGCGTCGTCTTTTTCCTTGATCGTCGTGTCGGACTTCAGCGTGAAGGCCTCGACTTCCTTCTGGTGCTGCTCCTTCGTCTGGGCCAGCAGTGTCGAGCGTTGCTCCCGCTCGCCGATCGCCTGGTCCCGCTCCCGTTCGCGCTGCGAGATTTGTTCCGCGTGCGTGCGGTTCAGGTTGGCGATGATTTTTTCCTGCTCGGACTTCAACGCCTCCACTTGCTGCCGTCCGTCCTCCTGCGCCTTCGCGCGGTGCGAGCCGGCGGCATCGCGCTCGTGGAAGGCGCTGTCGCGTTCGCGCGCCGCTTCCTTGAATTGCTTTTTTTGCTCCTCGATCGTGGCGGTCAAACGCGCCAGCGCCTCGTCCTTTTCACGCAGCGTCTGTTCGCTGTGCTGCACCGCTTCCTCCAGTTCGCGCGTCGCGTTTCCGTGCGTCTGCGAAATGTGCGCCATCGCCGTCTCGCGCGCCTTCAGGGCGTCGTCGCGTTCCTCCTTGGCGAGCGCAAGCTGGCGTCGCGTTTCGTCCACTTCGCCGTTCAATTTCGCGATAATCGAATCCTTCGCCTTGAGCAGCGCGGCGTTGTAATCGGGCAGCCCGACTTTGGCCTCGCCTGCGGGACTCGCCGCGCGCTCTGGCATTGGGCGCGGCTCGTCCAGTTTGGCGGGGCCGGGGACGTTGCGAAGTGCGCCCGCACGCTTGGGCAGGTTTTGGAAAATCTCCGTCATCGGGATCGACAGCCGTCGATTTGGATCGGGGGCGATCAGATTCTTAAACTCGTCGGGCAGTGCGGCGATGAAGTCCGCCGTCCCGATTTCCACTTTGCCCGTCGGCAGTTGCGGTTCGATCAAATGGAGCGGCAGTTCGACCCGGGCGGTGTCGTCGATGGGCTGCGCGTCGCCGCTGCGAGCCTCGGGCGGCAGCTTGGACAGGATGGCGGCGAGGTTTAGCGAAATCGTCGCGGGGATCGCCGGTTCCGTGGCGGCTGGCTCTGGTTGCGCCAGCTTCAACGTCCGTCCCGGCTGTGGAGATTTTTGCGCCGGGGGCGTGGCGCCTCCCGCCGGCGGCTGCTGGAGGATGCGGATTTGCGCCATCACTTTTTGCCACGGGAAAATGACCTCCACCTCATCCGTCCGCTTCACTTCCGCGGAAAAAATATCCGGGCAAAACTTCGCGATGCGCGTGATCGAGATGGTTGGCTTGCCGCGCGAGATGTCCGTGATCAGGTCGCTGATTTTCACCCGAATCGGCTTCTGCATGTCCAGGCCGCGCTTCAAAAACTGCAAGGGCACCCGCTGCACGATGTCGCCCAGCGCCAGCACGATCTCCTTGTCGCGCAGGGACGCGTCGCCGGCCGCGGGAGGATTAGTGGGATTGGACTCGCGCGGCCCTCGTTGATCTCGCATGGTTTTCTCTAGTGAAATGGTGAGCGCAAAGAAAGCACGAAGCGTGCTGTTCGCAATGGGACGCATCCCAGTCTCGCGCCCGCGCGTCCTCGGTGTTATCGGGAAACGCATGACTTATTGTCGCGCGGCGCTCGTCTTGTTGCTGGTCCTTTTTTCCGGCTTGGCCGACGCGGCGAACTATGAGGTCGGCGGCGGAAAAATCCCGGGATCGCTCGCCAGCGTGCCGTGGGAAAAACTCGCGCCCGGCGACGTGGTCGCCATCCACTGGCGCGCCGAACCTTATCGCGAAAAGTTCGTGCTTTGCGTGCGCGGCACGGCGGAAAAGCCGATCGTCGTGCGCGGCGTGCCGAATGAAAAAGGCGAATGGCCCGTGATCGACGGACGTGACGCCGCGACGCCCAAGTCGCTCGATTACTGGGGCGGCGAGCGGAGCGTCATCAAAATCGGCGGCGCGAACCAGCCGGCCGATACCATGCCGGCTTACCTCGTTTTGGAAAATCTAGACCTGCGCGGCGCGCGCCCGCCGTTTGGCTTCACCGGACGCAAAGGCCCGCAAAAGTACGCGCCGAACGCCGCGTCGATCTTCATCGAAAAAGGCGAACACATCACCATCCGCAACTGCGCGCTGCACGACAGCGGCAACGGCCTTTTTGCGAGCAGCGCCTCGCGCGATTTGCTCATCGACGGCTGCCACATTTTCGACAACGGCAACGAGAAGAGCATCTACGAACACAACAGCTACACCGAAGCCCTCGGCCTCGTTTTTCAAAACAACCACTTCGGTCCGCTGCGCGCCGGCTGTCCCGGCAACAACCTCAAGGATCGCTCCGCCGGACTCGTCGTGCGCGGCAATTGGATCGAAGGCGGGAATCGCGCGCTCGACCTCGTCGATGCCGAAGGCTCCGCGGAAATCCGCGCCGCGCCCGCGTACCGTACCACGCTCGTTTTTGGAAACGTGCTGATCAAACTGGACGACGCGATCAACAACCAGATCGTCCACTACGGCGGGGATAGTCGGAAGCCCGACTGGTATCGCAAGGGCGCGCTGTTTTTCTTCCACAACACCGTCGTCTCACGCCGCACCCGCAACACCACGCTGTTCGGCCTCTCGACGAACGACGAGCGTGCCGTTTGCGCTGGCAATATTTTTTGGAATGGCGCGGGCCTCGCAAAATTCGCGTTCACCGACGGGCCCGGTTCGATCTTCTTTTCCCGTTTTCCAAATCCCTGAGCCGAACGAAGCCATTCCCCGCCCG
>JANXWU010000387.1 GCA_025350985.1 Spartobacteria bacterium
GTCCGGAGGCTTTTTACAACTGTAAAAGGTGTCCGGAGGGCGTCGGAAGGCTTTTTACAACTGTAAATGGTGTCCGGAGGGCGTCCGGAGCCTTTTTACAGCTGTAAAAGGTGTCCGGACGGGATTTCTGGCCTCTTTACAGTCTCATCGGTGCGATGATCGGCGGCTTGGCACGTTAACAGCTTAGGAGGACCTGCCCAATATGTCTTAATAACAACATACCTACCAACGCGGGCTAGTTCATCGGACTGGCGGAACAAAACATCTCCGCCATCACGCCACGGAAAACCCCGTCCAAGTCCACGACCTGCAAGCCACGCTGATGCACCTTTGCGGAATCAATCACGAACGATTCACCTACAAGTTCCAAGGCCGCGCTTTCCGCCTCACCGACGTGGATGGCGTGGTGAAAGGCGTGCTGGCGTGAAGACTTTCCCGAAGCTACTGCCCGGCCTCGCTGTCGCCGAACATCTTCGCGGCCATCTTCAAGCCGAACTTTTGCTGCTCCATCTGCTGCTTCTGGAAATCGCCCAGCGCCTTGATTTGGTCGCCATTTAGGAAACTCCGCGAGCGGTCGAGCACGCGCTGGTTCACGTCGGCTTGGTGCGCGAGCATTTTGTCCACGTTGCCCGAGTCCATGAAAAACGTCATGTCGCCTTTTTGCACGCGGGAGAAATCGTCGGACGGAAAGCCCGGCATGGCGCGCGCATTTTCCTCCTGCATCGCGGTGCTCAACTGGTCCGATTGAAAACTCTGCAACGGCGTCGTGCCAGCGGCGAGTTTGCCTTTGAACTGATCCATCTGCATCCGCGTCCCGAGATTGGCTTCCCATTTTTCGAGTGTTTGAAAATTGGCATCGCCGAGCGACGCGCGGATTTGCTCGTCCACCGCCTTGCGCGACGCGGCCATGGCCTCGGCAGCCTGCTTTTTATCCGCGGGCTCGCCAGTCAGCAGCGCGCCGCTCGCTTCGGAAACTTTCATCTGCCGCTCGACCAGCAGATCGATCAACTGGTCGCCCTGCTCGGCGGTGAGCCCCATTTCCTTGAACAGCGACGCGTAGGTGGTTTTCAAAACCTCGCGCGTTTGTTTTTTCATCTGCTCGCGCATCTCGGGATCGTTCATCATTTTCGTGAGAAAATTTTTGAAACCCGGCCCCTTTTTCGGCGGGGTCGCGTCCGGCGAGGCTGGAGCTGGGACGGGTGGGGGAGTGGTTTGCAGCGTCGCGATCTTTTTGCGCAAAGTTTGCGATTCGTCGTCGAGCCATTTTTTGTGCTGCGCGGTCGCGGTGGCGGCGTCCGCGGCTTTTTTCAGCGCGGCCTGCTGTTCGTGGAGCTGGCTTTCGAGCGCGGCGATTTTTTGCGCACCGCTTTTCAGTGCGAATGCCTGCCAGGCGCACAGGCCGCCGAGGAGGATGGCCGCGAACGTGGCGGCAGCGGTTGATTTTTGCATGGCGGAAAATTGCCACGACCTCAGCGGCGCACGCGAGCCAAAACCAAACCTCCCAATTTTACGGTCCTGAAAATCTGCGAGTAAGCCGAAGCCGTTTGCCGACTTCATCCACCCTTCAATTTTTCGCAGCCCGTCGGTGGCTTAAGACGCCCGCTTCTGCGCCAACTTGTGGCCGGGCCGCGAGAGGAGTTTCATGGTGACAGAGGTTTCTTCGCGCGATTCGTCCAAAGCGCGGCGAGCCGCTTCGACAGTTGTTCCGGCGTGCGCATCGGCAGGGAGCAACTGCCATTCGCGCAAAGGAACGCGGCGGGCTCAGTCAGTTTCGGGAAATCAATGTCCGCGCGCGGCAGCGGGCCTTCACTCGCATCGAACCATTCGATGCGCGCGGACATCGGCAGGCCGCGCAGCGCCGCGGTGAAGAGCGCGCGCGCCGCCGCGTCGGTCTTTGCACCGACGATGGTGGCGTGCGCGGGCTCGGCAGTGAGTTCGCGATCCGCGAGGAGCAGGCCGCCGGTGCCGAAGCCCTGACCTTCCACCACCGCGGGCGCCGCGAGGAAACGCATCGCGTGCGCCGCCATCGCCCGTTGCACGTCGAGGCCGGTGTGCTGATGCAGAAGATGCGCGAAGCGGGCGAGCGCGGTGTTTTCATCCACCTGGACTTTTGGGGGAAGCGGTGCCGCGGGCGAGGCAGCCGCAGTGGCAAAGCCAAGCGGAGCCCGGAACTTCGCGTCGATGAAAGCGGCTGCGTCCTGCGCGCGCGCGAGCCACGGGCGTTCGGCCGTGACGGTGTAGAGCGCGAGAAAGGCGCGCGCCATCGCGAGCGTATCGGCGAGGAACGGTCCCGCGGCGTCCTTCTCGTCGTGACGAAATCCGCCACCAGCCAGCGCGCGATTTGCGATGATCCACTCCGCGGCGCGTCGGGCATCGGCGAGGCACGAGGCGTCGCCGCTCGCGGCGTAGAGCGCGCAGAGGCCGGTGATCGCGAGGCCGTTTTCGCGCGCGTAAATGTGCTGGTCGATCCGCGGAATGCCGCGTTTGCGCCGTGCTGCATCGTCGAGCGCGAAGAACTTCGCGCCATGCTCGCCCTGCACCACGTCGGCATCCTGGCTCGTGTAGAAGGCGCCTTCCGGCGAAGTCAGGAAATCACGCAGATACCGGCGGATCGCCTGCGCTGGCTCCAGCCATTTCGGCTCGCGCCAGAGCGTTGCGGCGAGCGCGAAGACCCGCAGATTCTCCGCCTGAAACGGCATGATTTTCTCAAAGTGCGGATGATCCCAATCGCCGTCCGTCGAGTATTGGTAAACGCCGCCCCAGACCGGATCGATGAGCTTCATTCCAGAAGTCAGCGTCTGCCGCGCGCGCGCCGCCGCCGCCGCATCGCCCGCCGCGCCTTCCACGAGACACCACTCGATGGCGTTCCAATTCAGGTAATGATGCACGTCGCCCCACCCGCCGCGCTTTTTGTCGTAAGCACCCATGAACCGCTGCCGTGCCGCCGCCCGCAGCTTGCCCGAAAGCGCCGCGTCCGATGCCGCGACAATCGCCGGCTCCACCTCGACCGAAGGCCCCGGCGTCGGATCGTCGATGAACGCCTGCAACATCGACGCCATCGGCTTCGGCGGGATGTAGCCGCGCCGTTTCGCCAGCTCGCTGCCGTCCCATTTGAAAACGATGGTCGCCGGCCAGCCGTAGTCTTCGTAGCGATTGGCGAGATCGGGCCGCGCGTCCGCATCCACACGCACCGCGAGATATTTCTCGCGCAGCAGCGCGATGACCGCCGGATCGGCATACGTCTGCTCGTCCATGACGTGGCACCAGTGGCACCACGCCGCGCCGAGATCGAGCAGCACGAGTTTGTGTTCCGCTTTCGCTCGCGCAAAAATTTCATCGGACCACGGCTGCCATGCGATCGCATTTTTGACCTTCTGCTCAGCGGCGGCGGCTCCGCCTGGTAGGCTGGCCGCGAGAATGATCGCGACGAGCAGGCAGCAGAAAAACATGGCACGCCGGGCGGTTGGAAAATGGCCGTTCTTCAGGAGCATAGAATTAGAGATGGTCGGCATTTTAACGATTCGCATTTTGATGCCGATGCGGGCGCAAGAAGTCCAACGGCGCGGACACCTGAGTCGAGCCGATGGCTGGATATTCCGACATAACAATCGCGCTTGCCCGTGTCCTGTGCAACGTCCAGCGGCTCTATCCAAACTGGCCGCGCGGTTTGAGTCCGTCTCCGAAGTCAGCCCACTCCCGGCGAGCAAATTGGAGCCTTCACTCCGGGTATTCCTCGGGCTTTGGATCGCGGCTGAGCAACTCCATCATTGCAACCCGCGCCGATTTTTTTTCGAAAAGCGCGGCGCGCACCTGGTCCATGATCGGCGTTTCGATTCCGAGCCGGGCAGCGCATTCGCTGGCACTCCGAGCCGTCGAAATGCCTTCGGCAACCATCTTCATCGAGCGCGTGATTTCTTCGACCGTCTCGCCGCGTCCGAGCCGCTCGCCGACGGAGCGATTGCGGCTGTGGCGGCTGAAACATGTCACGATCAAATCGCCCACGCCGCTGAGTCCTTGAAACGTCTCGCGTCGCCCGCCGAGCGCCACGCCGAGCCGCGTCAACTCCGCGAGCGAGCGTGTGACGAGTGCGGCTTTTGAGTTGTCGCCGAAGCCAAGCCCGTCGCTCACGCCGGCGGCGATGGCGAAGACATTTTTGAGCGCGCCTCCGAGTTCGATGCCGGCCACGTCGCGGCTGGTGTAGGTGCGAAAAACTTTCGTCGAAAGTGCCTGCTGCAATTGTGCGGCGACGCCCGAGTCCTCGCTGCCGAGCGCGACGGCGGTGGGCATGTGCCGCGACACTTCCTCCGCATGACTCGGTCCCGACAAAACCGCGATCGGATTTTTCGGAAAGACGTCGCGCAGGACTTCGCTCATCCGCAAACCGCTGCCTCGCTCGATGCCCTTGGTGCAGCAGAGAAAGACCGTATTTTCGCGCGGACGCAATGCAGCGACCCGCTGCGCCACATCGCGGATGGCCGTCGATGGCGTGACGAACAGAACCAAGTCCGCCGCCACCGCCTCGCGCAGTTCGCTCGTCGGCTCAATGTCCGCCGGCAATGCCACGCCCGGCAGATAATCCTCATTCGCGCGCGTCGCCCGC
>JANXWU010000427.1 GCA_025350985.1 Spartobacteria bacterium
AAAAAATCCCGCCAGTGAAAAAGCGAGGCCGGGCGATTTCGTCCGGCCTTTGCTTTTTGTAGAAAAGAAAAATGTGTCAAAAAAACCGCGTCATTCTGAGCGAAGCTTCTTGACGAAATTGTGATTCTGAGTGCAGCGAAGAATCTCTGATTCTACTTTTGCTTCCGAAGCGTTTCGTAAAATCCAACTGCCGATTTTTCTCGACGCAGGGTTGTCCAAACCGAAGTTAGAGATTCTTCGCTTCGCTCAGAATGACAGGTGGGGAATTTTCAGCCGCTGAACCGTTACCCGCGCAAAATTTTTCAACCAAAACCAACCATGCCGAAACTCTCCCTCCGCGATCTCGATGTCCGCGACAAACGCGTCCTCGTCCGCGTTGATTTCAATGTCCCGCTCGACGACAACCAGAAGATCACTGACGACACGCGCATCCAGGAAGCGCTGCCGACGATCCAGTTTCTGCGCGAGCGGGGCGCGAAGGTGATCCTGATGTCGCACCTCGGCCGGCCCAAAGGAAAACCAACGCCGAAATATTCGCTCCAGCCCGTTGGTTTTCATCTGCACGATTTGATTCAGCATCCCGTCATTTTTAGTCACGAGACCATCGGCGAAGTGCCGGAAAAAATCATTGCGCACATGCACGCCGGTGACGTGGCGCTGCTCGAAAATCTGCGCTTCGACTCGCGCGAAGAATCGAACGACGACGCTTTCGCGCAGGCGCTCGCGAAGCTCGGCGATGTTTATGTCAACGACGCGTTCGGCACCGCGCACCGCGCGCACGCCTCGACCGCGGGAGTCACAAAATTCGTCACGAAATCCGCGATGGGTTTCCTCATGGAGAAGGAACTCAAATATCTGCACGAAGAACTCGCGAACCCGGAACGCCCTTTCGTTGTCATCCTCGGTGGCGCAAAAGTTTCCGACAAAATCGGCGTGATCAAATCGCTGTTGGAAAAAGCCGACGTTTTCCTCATCGGCGGCGCGATGGCGTACACTTTTTTCAAGGCGCTCGGCATCCCGACTGGCAAGAGCCGCGTCGAAGCCGACAAGCTCGACCTCGCGCGCGAGCTTTTGGAGTTGGCGAAAACCAAAGGCGTGAAGTTTTTGCTGCCGCTCGACAACATCGAGACGCAGGAATTCAAACCCGACGCGATGACGCGCAACACGCAGGAGCACTCGACCGAAACCGGCATCGCCGAAGGCTGGGAAGCCGTGGATATCGGCCACCGAACCATTGAGCTTTTCAAAAAAGAAATCGCTGCGGCGAAAACGATCATCTGGAACGGCCCGGTCGGCGTGTTTGAAATTCCGGCGTTCGCGAACGGCACGCGCGCCATCGCCGAAGCGCTCGCGAACGCGGACGCGAAAACGATCATCGGCGGCGGCGACTCGGTGACGGCGGTGAAGCAGTTCGGTTTCGCCGACAAGATGACTTTCATCTCCACCGGCGGCGGCGCGTCACTCGAACTGCTCGAAGGTTTGGAATTGCCGGGGGTTGCCGCTTTGTCCGACAAATGATTTAGAGCCGCGCTGTGGCGAAAAGGCTTCGAATTAATCCGTGCCCCGCGGCTCTGCGCTAAAAAGATTCCCATGAGAAAAAAAATCATCGCTGCCAACTGGAAAATGAACATGACGGTGAACGAGGCGAAATCGTTCCTGGACACGTTCGTCCGCGAACTCGGCGACGAGAGCCGCGCCGAAGTGGTCGTCATCCCGCCGTTCACTGCGCTTGCAGAAGTTTCCAACCGACTGACCGACGTGCAAAACGTGAAGCTCGGCGCGCAAAATTTGCACTGGGAGAAATCCGGCGCGTTCACCGGCGAGGTCAGCGCGGCGATGCTGCGGGAATTGTTCGTCCGCTACGTCGTGGTCGGGCACAGCGAACGGCGCACACTTTTCGGCGAGACGGACGCGACCGTGAACAAAAAAGCCCGTGCCGCGCTCGACGCCACGCTGAAGCCGATCGTCTGCATCGGCGAAACACTCGCGCAACGCGACGCAAATCAGGTTGAGCAGGTGTTGGAAATGCAACTCAAAGGCAGCCTTGCCGGATTCAGCGCCGAAGAGTTGCAGCAGATGGTGCTCGCCTATGAGCCGGTCTGGGCCATTGGCACCGGGCGCACGGCGTCACCCGAGCAGGCGCAAGAAGCGCAGGCGTTCATCCGGAAAACGATTGCCACCATTGCCGACCCGGCGACGGCGGACAAAATTCGCATCCAATACGGCGGCAGCGTGAAAGCGGACAATGCTTCCGCGCTCATGTCCCAACCCGACATCGACGGCGCGCTCGTGGGCGGCGCAAGCCTCGATCCACGCGGCTTCGCGGAAATCGTGAAAGCGACCTGCAAGCTGCAGGATTAAAACCTTCCGCTCTCTGCAAAAGAAACGGCGGCCAATCGGCCGCCGTTTCTTTTTAGACTTTACCCGCGCTCAGTACTCCCGATTCCGCAAAATGCCTGGCTGCGGCACCGGATATTTTCCGTCTTTATCCGCCTTGATCGGCGGCTCGGAGTCCATCGTCATTTTTTCCACCTGTTCGAGCGTCGCGAACTGCTGCTCGTTTTTCATGTAATCCTCGAACGTGACCTCCTGCCCCGTGTGCGCGGCGAAGCGGCCCATCGCGGTGACGGCACTGGCTTTCGCGGCGCGTTCCACTTCGTTGTAAGGCTCGTTTTTCCGAATCGCCTCCAGCAAATCCTGCCATTCCATCTCGTACGGGTCGGGCGCTTTTTCGTCCGGCGTTTTCAGGAACGACCAGATTTGATTCTCCGGTTTCATGTCCTGCGTTTTGTAAATTTTTCCCGCCTTCGCGAGGTGATGGCTGCCGAGGCTGATCACGCCGACGCCCTTTTGTCCGTGGGCAAAGCTGGAGAAATCATCTTTGCACCCGGCCATCGTGCGTCCGTAGAAAAACAATTTCGCGCCGTCCGCAAAGGTGTATTCGACCTGATAGTGATCGAAATTCTGGTCGATGTTTTTCTCGCGGTAGTGCCGTCCGCCCAGCGCCTGGCACTTCACCGGCCACGCGTTTTTCATCCAGCACGTCTCGTCGATTTGGTGAATGTAAAAGTCGCTGAACAAACCACCGCTCAACCAGAGGAAGCTGTGGAAGCGCGAGATTTGGAACATGAGCTCGCTCATTTCCGGCTTGCGCATCGACGGGTCGGTGAACGCCGAACCCTGCGGTCCATGCATCCGATACGCGCGCATGAAAGTGATGTCGCCGATCGCGCCCTTCTCGATCTGCTCGTGCAGTCCCTGCCGTCCGCGGCAATGGCGCACCATCAAGCCGACAGCCACTTTTAGGTTTTTCTTTTTCGCCTCCTCGCCCAGCGCGATCATTCGGTGCGCGCTGGGCGCGTCGGCGGCGATGGGTTTTTCCATGAACACGTTCAGCCCCTTGTCGATGGCGTGTTTGAAATGAACCGCGCGGAACGCGAGCGGCGTCGCGAAGATCGCGATGTCGCCTTCCTTCAGGCTGTCCATGGCCTTTTGGTAGCCGTCGAAACCGATGTGCTGGCGGTCCTTCGGCACGTCGAATTTGTCGGCGTATTTTTTCTCCAGCGATTTCACGCTGCCGTCGAGCTTGTGCTGAAACACGTCGGCCATCGCGACGAGTTTGCGCGGGCCGAAGGCTTCGGATTGCCCGAGCGCATTTGCCGCCGCACCGGTGCCGCGGCCGCCGCAGCCGATGAGCGCGAGCTTGATCGTGTTGTCTTCCGCGGCGTGGACGAGCGGAAGGTCGATGCCGGCGAGCGCACCCACGGCGGCGATTTTGCCGGAGGTTTTGATGAAGTCGCGGCGGGAGGAGAGATGCGGAGGGGGATCGTTTTCGTTCATGGGTAAAATCCATTCCCGAAACGCCGGAGTGTCAACAGCGGAAGTGCCTTCACTCGCTTCGCCAAATCAGCGGTTCGCTGATTAAGGAGCCTGCATCGCCGTGATGATGACGGTCAATGGAATGAAAAGCGCCACGACCGTCGCGACAAGTTGGAGGACAATGACCAGGTTCAACGCAGACATGATCACCGCCGACGTTCGCGCGCGGGAGAGGAAAAGCGCGGCGGCTGCCGACAGCGGAAAGAAAATGCTCGTCGCGAGGAGAACTGCGCTGTTTCCGATCACGAAACGCGTGAGAAAAGGCAACGGCTGGCCACCGAGCATATCCATGAAGATTGCCCGAAATTTCGGAATCGCTGCGGCGGCGAAAACATTCAGCAAGGACAGCCCGGCGAGCAATCCGAAGAGCGCGTAGTTCACGCGCACGGCCACCGGCGTTCTTCCCACTTCCGGTTGTGCTTCGTCGATCATTTAGCGGACTATCCCGCGCTGGCTCGTCTGGAGAAACTCCATGAGCTGTTCGATCTCCGGCGTCGAAGTCAGCTCGCTGCGGATGCGCTCAACCGCCTGGCTCACGTTGAGTTTTGCACGGTAAATAATGCGGTAGGCTTCCTTGATTTGCTTCACCGTTTCCGGCGCGAATTGATGGCGCTCCATGCCAACTGAATTGATGCCGCGCACTTCCGCCGGATTGCCATCGGCGATCATAAACGGCGGCACGTCCTGCACGATTTTCGAGCAGCCGCCAGTGATCGCGAACCGTCCGATGCGGCAGAATTGATGCACCGCCGTCAGCCCGCCGATGACCGCGTGGTCGCCGACGGTGACGTGGCCGGCCAGCGTGCCGTTGTTGGAAAAAATCACGTCGTCACCGACGACGCAGTCGTGCGCGATGTGCGAGTAGGCGAGAAAATTTCCGCCGTTGCCGACGCGGGTGAAATCACCCGGCGAGGTACCGCGATTCACGGTCACAAATTCGCGGAACGTGTTGCCGTCACCGACCTCCAGATGCGTCGGTTCAACCGTGTATTTCAAATCCTGCGACCGCTGCCCGATGGAGCCGAAGGCGTAAAATTTGTTCCCACTCCCAATGCGTGTCGGTCCGCAAATCGTGACGTGATTTTGCAACCAGCAGTCGTCGCCGATGACAACATTTTTTTCCACGACGCAATAGGGACCAATCGCGACGTTCGCCCCAATTTCGGCGGCAGGATCGATGATTGCCGTCGGATGAATCCGCGTGCTCACGGCGTGATGAAACCGAAGAGCATCGTCGCCTCGGACACGACTTCGTTGTTCACGATGCAGCGGCCGTTCGCCTTCGCGATCTTGCCGGCGCGCGTTTTGGTCAGCTCGACTTCGATGAACAGCGTGTCGCCGGGCAGCACCGGCTTGCGGAACTTCACCTCATCCGCGCTCATGAAATAACCGATGCGTCCCGCCTGACCTGGCATCCGCAAAATGAGGATGCTCGCGACCTGCGCCATCGCCTCGAGTTGCAGCACGCCGGGCATCACGGGATGGCCGGGGAAGTGGCCTTGGAAAAAGTGTTCGTTGATCGTGACCTGCTTCACGCCGGTGATTTTCGTCTCGCCTTCCGCTGCCACGATTCGATCGACAAACAGAAACGGAAACCGGTGCGGCAGCAGCTTCATCACGTCGTTCACGTCGAGCACTTCGCCGCCCTTCGCCATCACTGCCGGGGGCACGAGCGCGGCGCGTTGCGCTTGTTGTTTCGCCAAAGCGCGCGCGAGTTCCGTGTTCGGGCCGTGACCGGGTTTCACCGCGATGATGTGGCCTTTGATCGCCCGCCCCAACAGCGAAAGGTCGCCGATGATGTCGAGGATTTTGTGCCGCACGAATTCGTCCTTGAAGCGCAGCGGTTCCTTGCTGAGCACCTGCTCGCCGCGCACGACGACCGCGTTTTCAAGACTGCCGCCTTTGATCAGGCCTTTGTCCATCAACGGCTTCACGTCCTCGTAAAAAACGAAGGTCCGCGCCGGAGCGATTTCCTTTTCGTAAATTGCGGGCGTGATTTCCGTGGAGAAAAACTGCGTGAAGCGTCCGTCGGGACCGACGTTGGTGCAGGAGATGCGAAACTTTTCGTCGGGCACGATCGTCATCAGCGAGCCGCCCGCGGTTTCCAGGTGCATCGGCGCGTTGACCTCGAAGGAATGCCGCGCCGCCTCCTGCGCGACGATGCCGGCTTTTTTGATCAGCTCGACGTACGGCTGCGCGCTGCCGTCGCCGATGGGCGGCTCGTTCGCGTCCATCTCGATGAGCGCGTTGTCCACGCCCATCCCGACGAGCGCGCTGAGCACATGTTCGACCGTGTGAACTTTGACCGCACCCTCCGCGATCGTCGTGGAGCGTTCGACGGTTTTTACGCTCTCGACCTTGGCGTCGAGGATGGGCTGGTCGGGCAGGTCGGAGCGTTTGAATTTGCGTCCAAACCCGGCGGGCGCGGGGTGAAGCGTGAGCGTGACTTTCTCGCCGGTGTGCAGCGAGGTGCCGGCTAGTGTGGCGCTTTTGGCGAGGGTTTGTTGAAACTGCGCGATGGCCATGAGAGCGGGGAAAGGTCAGGCTTCGCGGGTTGCGAGTCGAGGTTTTTTCGCCACCGTGCCGCGTGCGATTCTTCGCACTTATTTTTTAACGCAGAGGCGCGGAGGCGCGGAGAAACGTTGAAATCGCTGACGCCGGAGCGAAGCGCGCTCTCGCGTCCCTCAGCGTCGGCGGCGCGGCGTCCTTACACAGAAAAAATCACGCCTGTCCGACGAGCAGCGAATCGATGTATTTTTGATTCGCCCCGCGCATCCGCTCGACCATCACCCGTCCGATGGCGATCAGAATTTTGAAGCCGGCGCTCGGATAAACCCCGGCCAGCGCACGCAGCGAGCCTGCCGTGATGCGCAGCAACGTGCAATCGCTCACGGCCTCGACGTCCGCCGAGCGCGGCCCTTCATCGACCAGCGAGATTTCGCCAAAAAAATCTCCGCAGCCCAGCGTGGCGAGTTCAATTTTCTGCGCGCCCTTGCGATGCACGACTTTCACTTTTCCGGCGACGATCACGAACATCGCATCACCCGCTTCGTCCTGCCGCACGACGCATTCGCCGGCGTCGATGCGCTGCGTTTCCACCAGATCGATCAGGTTCTCCAATTCCTCCGACGTGAATTCCGCGAACAACCGCGCGGCGCGAAGTTTTTCCTGCGTGTCGGTGGTGGCGCTCATGGTTCGTGGTGGGAAAGGCGGATCGTAAACAGGCCGGCGCGCGACTGAGAAGTTTTTTCGCGCATTTCGTTCCGCGGATTTGCGCTTAACTTGGGGCGTGCCCGATTGCGTCGTGCGGACTTTGAAAATCATCGACGAGACGGCGGAATGGATCGTGGTGGACAAGCCGGCGCCGCTGCAAATCCACCCGAGCAAGCCGGACGGAAAGGTCACGCTTTGGCACGCGCTGCGCGAGGTGCTGGCGTTTGAAATCGCCAACGGCGGGCAGGTTTCGATCATCAACCGGCTCGACCGCGAGACGAGCGGCCTCGTGCTCGTGGCGAAAACGGCGGCGGCGGCGCGCAGGTTCGGACTGCTGATGATGCACCGAAAAATCGCGAAGGAATATCTGGCGCTCGTGTGGGGCTGGCCGGTGCGCGACGAGTTCACGATCGACGCGCCGCTCGCGCGTGAGGGCGACCACGGCGAGTCGCGGATTTATTTGAAACAAGCCGTCCACCCTGAAGGCGCGCACGCCCGCACGGTGGTGAAAGTGGAGAAGCGCTTCGCCCGCGAAACCAGCAACGGCCAGCATTTCGCGCTCGTGCGAGTTTTTCCAGAGACCGGGAGGATGCACCAAATCCGCGTCCACCTCGCGCACACCGGGCACGCGGTGGTCGGGGACAAAATCTACGGGCCGGATGAGGAAAACTATCTGCGTTTCATCGAGACGGGCTGGACGGATGAACTCGCGCGCACCCTGCTGCTGCCGCGGCACGCGCTCCATTCCGCAGGGCTGAAGATCCACGAGGCGGCTTTCCAGGCCGAGTGGCGCGCACCGCTGCCGGACGATTTGGCGGCGTGGCTCTGACGGTTGCGCCGAGCGCGCGGAGGCCGTTTACTTTCGGCATGAAGTGGCAAATCTTCGGGCTGCGCGTGGCGGGCGCTTTGTTCGGCTTGGGCGCGTGCGTGCATGTCGCGCGGTTGCTCACCGGCTTTCGCCTCGTGATCGGAAGCTGGGACGTGCCGTTGTGGTTGAACGGCGTGGGCGCGTTGATTGGCCTGTTGTTGTCCGGATGGTTTTGGACCATCGCGCGCCTGCGCTGACCGGACCCGGTTACTGCCAGAGCACGTCGTCGCCATCCAGGGCGACGATCAGTTCGCAACCTGCGAGCAGCTTGGCGAGCATCGGCTGCCGGCGCAGGGACCGGTGATGGAGCACATGCCGCCAGAATTCGGAATACGCTGGTTTGCGGCGGGAACGTTTTTTGACGGCGGTTTTCATAGGCTCGGCACAGGCTTTAGCAGCCGTTGTGCCATGACCCGGAGACGCCGCCCCAAATGACGCGCCGCCCCGCCGTGCGCGCTACGTTTTCGCGCCCTGCGCAACCACCCACTCGACCGCAAAACGAACCAGTGCCGGCATGTCCGCGAGCTGCAGCTTTTGTTTGATGCTCGCGCGGTGCGATTCGACCGTCTTGGTGCTCAGGCTCATCGCTTGGGCCATGCGTTTGGTGGAAAATCCCTGGCCGGTGAGAGTCAACACTTCGAGCTCCCGGTCCGTGAGCGCCTGGACGGATGAGCCACCATCCTTGAGGCCGCCGTGCAAGGCTTGGTTCACAATCCTGACCTTCGTTGGTTCGCTCAAAAAAATCTCGCCAGCCAGCACGGCGCGGATCGCGGTGAGGACCAGTTCCGGCGGCTCGTGTTTCATCAAATAGCCGCGCGCCCCGGCTCGCAACGCGCGTTCGGCGTAGAGCGATTCGTCGTGCATGGAAAGCACCAGCACCGGAAGTCCGGGATGATTCGCACGGACCACCTTCAGTAATTCGAGGCCGCTCGCGTCTTGGAGCGAGAGGTCCAGCAACACGATGTCGGGCTGAGTGCGGGCGATGATGCCGATGGCGTCGGCGATGTTTTCCGCCTCGCCGCAAACGGTCATTTCGCGATCGACTTTGATGAGTTGCGCGAGGCCCTTCCGAAAAATCGGATGATCTTCGACCAGCACGATGCGAATGATCGATGACTTGGAAGCGGCGCTCGGGGCACTCTTGGAAGTTGCCATTGGGCGTAGCTTATCAGGCTGCCTCGGGCATGGGAACCCGAATTCCTTTTTTCCCCCGGCCGCGTTTATTTTCGTCGCGCCGTTACGCAGGCGCGCCCGTCAGACCCGGAGGAAAATCCGGCGCAATCGTCGTGCCGCCATGGGATGGTTTCGGACTCTCGACCGGCGGAGGCGTGATGCCTGGAGGCGGATTGGACATGTAACCGTGGTCCAGAATTTCGCGGATGTTCGCGCCGTCCAGCGTCTCGTATTCGAGCAACGCCTTGGCGATCGTCTCGAGTTTGTCCCGGTGCTTGTTGATCAGCTCCTTCGCCCGG
>JANXWU010000432.1 GCA_025350985.1 Spartobacteria bacterium
AGTAACTCATCTGACTTCGCCGCCTTCCACGCCCCGATGTAGGACTCGATCGCATCATCCATCTTTTCCAAGGACACATAAGCGTCCGCCCGCGTCGCGCGCACGTCGCCGAGTTGATTGCCTGTCGGGTATTCCTTCTCCCAAGTTTTCGAGTCGGCAATGACCTGCTCGTATTTCCCCTGCTGTTCCTTGGGGATCGCCGCGCCCGCGTATGAGAGGTTAATGACCAGCATCCGATACTTCGCGTCAGTGATATACTGGCCGCCTCCATACTTCTGGATATAGCCGCCAATGATGCGCGAAGCTTCGTCGATCTTGCCCGAGAACATCTGGCAGACTCCCGCGAGATAAAGCACGTCTTCCGCGTTGGCCCCGGCTTCACCATATTGCTCCTGATACTTCCGGAAATCACCCAGCGCCATGTCGAACTTGCCCAAGTTGAACCTCGAGTAACCGAGTTGAAACAGCATCTCCGAGCGA
The DNA here is from genome assembly GCA_025350985.1 of Spartobacteria bacterium. Taxonomy (GTDB): domain Bacteria; phylum Verrucomicrobiota; class Verrucomicrobiia; order Chthoniobacterales; family Chthoniobacteraceae; genus JANXWU01. The sequence goes on from JANXWU010000432.1 coordinate 481, forward strand.
AACTTGCTGTCCTTTTGATTATCCAGCATCCATTGCAACTTATCGGCGGCTTTCTGATAGTCTGGGTCTTTGACCTGAAGCTGGCTGGAGGCCATGAAGTAACCAACTGAGTCCTTGTTCTTACCGTCTGGAAACTCCTTTAAGTAAATACCGCAATAACGATCCAATTCCTCCGGCGTCGCCACTTCTGTCATAATCGCGATTTCTGCAAACAGCGCGCTTTCCCGGTCTTCCTTGGTCGCCGTCGGGAAGCGCAGCAACAGGTCGTCATACACCACCAGCGCCTCCCACTTCTGAGTTAGTTCGTAGTAACAAGTCGCAACCCGGAAGTAGAGCTTCGGGCCAAAGTCCGGCAACGTATTTATTTGCTCCAGCAACTTCTTGGCGGCATCAATTGAACCTTGGATCGGCACGATCGTGTTCATTAGAGCCGGGTTGGCTTCCAGTAGCACCCGCCGCCGGATCACCGCGATCTGATTCACCAGCGCCGCAATGCGCTGCTGCTGGATTCTTACGATCTCGTTCCGCAGCTTCACCGCGCGATAGCACGCGAACGCTTCCTTGTAGAGCTTCTTCCCGTAAAAATCGTCGCCGATTTTCACCGCAAGCTGGTTTAGCGCGACGACGTTCTCGACCAGCGTGATTTTTGTCTGGAGGTAAAGCAGCAGTTCCACCGCGCGCGCGGGATTGTTGTCCACATAGAACTGCGTGAGCATGATCGCCCCGCTTGCCTGCAACGCCGTCCGCACGTCCTGATGCGCCCCCGCCGGCGACTTTGCGTCCGGCTTGATCAGCGTCTCCAGTTTGGTGATGGCCTTGTCAATCTGCTTGTCGTCGCGGTAAGCCGTCGCTTCCAAAAAAAGCGCCTGGTCGCGCAAATCCGGCCGGCCCGGAATGTTCTCCAACCCCGCGAAAAGCTTCTCCGCCTCCGGGTAGTTCTTCAGTAATAGCTGGCACTGCGCGATGCCCATCGTCGAGTCGATCAGGCGCGTCGTCTTCGGGTAATCGACCTGAAAATCCTTGAACGCCTTCAGAGCCTTGTCGAATTGGTTCAGGTTGAAATAGGCGGCGGCCAGGGTGAAATAAACCGGCTCCAAATCCTTGTTCCCCTTGGCCAGTTGACCGAAGCCTTTGAGCACTTCCTCGAAATTCGCCACCGCCGGTTCAAACTGTCCGTTGTTGAAATTGGCAAAGCCCGCCTCGGCTTTTTGCTGCAACTCCTTCATTGGATCCTGCGCCACGGAAGTTGCGACAAACGCAATCAACGCGAGGACAACCGAAAGGATTCGTGATCGAAATGGGAGCGGCACGAGGGAGGAAAAACGGTTTCACAAAATGCACTAATCTTCCGCGTTGACTAGGGAAAACCGTTTTTCAACGCGGATTTCCCGCTAATTTTCGTTCGGCAACTAGAAACTGGCGGCAAGCGTGCAGTGGCTTCCGAGATGAAGACGGACTTTTCATGCCCCGCCGAACGCAACCGCCTCCAAATGATTTTCGCACTGGAAAACCTGCGCCCACGCCACCCCATCCGTCGAACGCCACAGCCGCCCCTTCCAATTCGTCCCGACGAACACGCCCTTGCCAAATGCGCACGTCAGCGGCGCATCTTTGTTCTCCTTGCGCTCCCATTTTTCACCCTCCCACGAAAGGTAAGTCGCCCCCGCGCCCACCGCGACAAAGCGCCCGTCCGCAAACACAATCGAGTTGAGATGCTCGCCCTCGTTGCCGCGCTGCGGCTCGCTCCACGTCGAGCCGTTTTTCGTCGTCATGCGCAGTCCGTGCAGGCCGACGCCGACGAAGGTGCCGTTGCCAAAACAGACATCGATGAGCGTGTCGATCGGCTTGGCGTTTGCCACGTCGAACCACTCCAAGCCGTCCTTGGAAAACGCGCGCCGCCCGCGGTCCCCGACGCCGACGAACCAACCATTTCCCGCCGCCGCGCGCCGGATGATCGACTTGCCGCTGATTTCCTTCAGCTCGCTCCACTGCGCGCCGTCGCCGCTGGTCGAAACGAACGGCTTGGCCAGGCCGACCGTCACCGCATCCCCGCCGAACGCGATGAACTGGCCATTGCCGAAAACGATGCCGCGATAGTACCGCGAGTATTTCGACTCGTTGCTGCTGTTTTTCCAACTCACTCCATCGACCGTCGCCGCCATGATGTTCCGTCCGCCAAACGTCCCTACCGCCGCGAACACCCCGTTTCCAAACGCCAACGCACGCCACGTCTCGCCTTCCTTCCCCACTTGCGAGTTCTTCCAATCCGCGCCGTTGTCGGAACTCAGACGCTGTCCGTTATGACCGACGGCGATGAACATGTCCGCCATCGTTGAGGATCGAACCTTTTATGGGAAGCACATCTTGATGAATGGTAACCGCGACGCCACGGCGCGGCTTCGGAAAAAAACGCCGCGAATCCGCTTGTCACAGTCCCACGAAGCGTGTCTGTTGCCGCCCTTATGGGACACTGCAAAGGCAAAGACAACGTCAAGAAACGCGCGATTCGCCGCAAGAAAACCGAGCGCCTCGCGCTCGCCAAGGAAAAGGCGCAAGCCGCCACAAAGTAACGGTGCCCTCCGGCGGCAGCAGCGCGCGTCTTATTCAGGCCGGGCCTTGCCGCGCCCCTCAGCGCTTGCGGACTTCGACCGCTGGTGACTGGAACAAACCGCGCGCCTGACTCGCCAGCCGTTCGTAAAGCGCACCGAAAGCGCGGGCGTCCGATTCCCGATAAAGGTCGAGAACCGCCGTGTTGCTTTCGTGGAGTTCCAGAATTGTTTTTCCATTTAACAGCACTTCGATCAAGCGCGAACCCAAATGGTAATTCGTGCCCACAAACCCAACCTCCGGACCTTTTCCTTTTCTTGCTTCCAGTTCGATCGCCTTGCCTTCTAGGAGTTCCTTGCAGATGTTTTTTGTGGCAAAGGGACGCGACTCAGCCCGTTCATAAGTGCTCGTCGCGTTCTTATCTACGACCTCGATGCGGTGCACCTGACGAGAGGTAAACTCCCACATCTCCCGCATCTCGTCCGGGACACGACCACCGGAAGCCTTTGCATCAGAAGCACCCAGGCAGGCGCTAATGCGGATGACCACCCCGGCCGGCAACGAGCCTGTGGCCCGCCCCTCGTTCAAGGTCTGGGCAGCTATCGACTCGCGTTCTTTTTTGTCCGTGGAAAGCCTTTGATCCGATCCAGCCGGGCCGGGTTTTGGTTCGGCTCTGGATAATGGCGGCACGAGGACGCAAACAATGAGGAGAAAGTGTCGAAGTGATTTCATGACTTATATAAATGGGGTGTTGTGGTGACAGCCTTCATGACACGAGTCGCTCTTAAATTGTTCCTGCAAACTTACTGAGCTCAACCTGAAACTAAGTTGTCAGCCCTTCCGCCCTCCCTGCAACCCCGCGCTTCCCGCGGTGTGGTATTCGCTTGATGATTAAGTGTTTTAGCTGCCCTCCGGCTTGTCCCTTTTGCCATTCGGGCTGGCGGGCAGGGCAAAATCTTCGGGACGGTCCGGGTGTCTTGGGTCAAATGGTTTCACGTCAGGCGCGAGGAGCTTGACTAGGTCTAGTTTTGCTCCGCGGATACCTTCGATGACGCAACGCGCCAGTTCATAGCCGCCGTAAGCAGTAAAGTGTGTGTCGTCCTTCAGCGGCGCACTCTGTCCGGGGAAGGTGCCAGCCGGGAAATGGACGCAGGCTTTAGTAGAAACATCCGGACCCAGCGCCTCGAAGAACTGGATGCTCATCGCATGAAGGTCAACCAGCGGCACTTTCTCTTCACGGCTTACCTGACTCGCCGCTTCGGCGAATTCGGCGAGACTAGGCTTGATCTCATCGCCCTCAAAGTGGCGGCGCTCCATGGAAGTGACGATGACTGGAAGCGCCTTTAGGTCGCGCGTCCGCCGCACGATGGTGCGGAGGCGTTCTTTGTAAGTGGTAAAAGGTCCTGCGCCGGGATGTTTGTCTTTCTGATCGTTATGGCCGAACTGAATGAAGAGGTAGTCGCCCGGCTGGATGAATTCGAAGATTTTGTCGAATCGTTTGGCGCCCAATGAGCTGGCCAGCGACTCGCCGGATTGTGCGTGATTGGAGACGGCCACGGCATCGTAAAAGAAGCGCGGGAGCATCTGACCCCATCCGACATAAGGCTCATCGCGCTGATTGGTGACGGTGGAATCGCCGGCGATATAGAGCGTCGTCACCACCCGCGCTGGCACGATCTCCAATGCGCAAAGACAAGGGCGCGAGTTGGAAAATTCGAGGGTGAGTTTGTCATCCCAATCACGATGACCACCCTGTTCCGATGGTTTCAATTTCACCTGGCCTCCCACTTTCAATGCCGGCCTTTTCACGGCCACCGTAAAAGTGCGCATCTCGAACTTGCCCGCTGCGGTCTCGGTCTTCTCAATCATTAACCGGCGCGCTTCCGCTTTCACGGTCGTAACGGACGCGCCTTTTACATCGCCGAGAATGACACTCACGCGATAAAGGCCCTCCGGCACCACGACGGAGAAGGCGAATGGCTTCCCACCCGTGACAAAGCCATCACGAAGCTTATCCGCTCCATCGCGCTCGACCGCCGTTACCGTCGCACCTTCCTCAAAGCCATAGCCGTCTTCCATGGTAACCGTCTTGCCCGGTTTCACTGCGGTATATCCTGGAGCTACTCCACCGCCGAAATCGAACTTCCAAGTCGTCTGTTCCGCCGCCACAAGAAACGAAGACGCACTCAAGGTCACGACTCCCACGAGGAGAAAAATGGCTAACCAAGACTTTGCTCGAGCTAGAGTAATAAGAGTCTGAGGCTGGTGTTGGCGGAGAGTACAAGTCGGGTTCATAGCCGCAGTTCAATTAGATTACCTTTGCCCACAAAAAAGGGGGAGGTCAACAAGACCTCCCCCCCTTTTTAATTAGGGTCTTAGCAGCTTTACGAGGAGGTTTTGAGCGGAACATGCTGATCCTGAGTGAAAAACAAATACGTAAAGCACGCGCATATTTCCGAGGGGCTTTTTCGGAAGGTGTTGAAGTTGTTTTGCGCGGATATTCCCGCGCG
>JANXWU010000437.1 GCA_025350985.1 Spartobacteria bacterium
ATTCCCGGCAAGGACACCGTCGGCATCGAGATCGCCAATCGCAAAAAACTCAAAGTCACCGTCCGCGAGTTGCTCGACAGCGAGGACTGGCACAACACAAAGGCGCGCATCCCGATCGCGCTCGGCAAGGACGTTTACGGCCACACGATCATCGCCGACCTCGCCGCCATGCCGCATTTGCTCGTCGCCGGCACAACTGGCTCTGGCAAAAGCGTGTGCATCAACTCGATCATCGCGAGCATCCTTTACCGGTTCTCGCCGGAAGAACTGCGGTTCATCATGATCGACCCGAAGGTCGTGGAAATGCAGATTTACAACACGCTGCCGCATCTCGTGGTGCCGGTCGTGACCGATCCGAAAAAGGTGCTGCTCGCCCTGCGCTGGGCCATTAATGAAATGGAAAAGCGCTACCTGATTTTCGCCAAGACCGGCGTGCGCAACATCGCCAGCTTCAACGCGCGCCCGAAACCCAAATCGCAGAAGCAACTCGACGACGAGGCCGACGCGAAAGCGGCTGCCGATGCCGCCGCTGCGGCTTTGGCGGAGGAGAACGCGCCCGATTCCGGCAGCGTCGAGGAATACATCCACAACGTCGAAAACATCCGCGTCCCGCGCGACTTCGATCTCGTCATTCCCGAGCGGATGCCGCTCATCGTCATCATCGTCGATGAGCTCGCCGACCTGATGCAAACCGCACCCGCCGACGTGGAAAGTGCGATCGCACGCATCACGCAAAAAGCGCGGGCCGCCGGCATTCACATGATCGTCGCCACGCAAACGCCGCGCGCCGACGTCATCACCGGCGTCATCAAGGCCAACATCCCGAGCCGCGTCGCCTTCCAAGTCGCGAGCGGTTTGGACTCGCGCATCATCCTCGATGAAAAAGGAGCGGAGCGGCTGCTGGGACAGGGCGACATGCTTTATCTGCCGCCCGGCTCGTCGCGGCTCATTCGCGCGCAAGGCGTGCTCGTCACCGACGAGGAAATTAAGAAGCTGGTCGATTTCGTGTCCGCGCAAGGCGAGCCCGCCTTCGACCCGGAGATCAACGACAAACTGCAATCTTCGGGAGAGCCGGAGGAAGATGTCACCGACGAAGACGAAGAGCTCGTGCAGAAGTGCATCGAGATCATGCGGCAGGAAAAAAAGGCGAGCACCTCGCTTTTCCAGCGCCGTCTGCGGCTCGGCTACACCCGCGCGGCGAGAGTGGTGGACATTCTGGAAAGCCGCGGCATCGTCGCGCCGGGCGAAGGCGCGAAGCCCCGCGAAATCCTCGTCGATCTCGATTCGCTGGCGACGTGAAGTGCCAAGACGACGTGAGATATGATTGAGAGTTTTTTGAAATCAGGCACGATCCCGGCTAAGTCTCCGCGTTCCGTTCGTCGTCAGATTTTTGGATTTTAACATGGTCTCCACCGTCGGTAAAAAACTTCAGCAAGCCCGCGAAAAAATGCGTGTCTCCCTCGAGGAAGCCTCGCGCATCACGAAGATTCGGCCCGACCGGATCAGCGATCTCGAGCACGACGACTTCACGCAATTTCCGAACCTGACCTACGCGAAAGGTTTCCTCCTCATCTACGCGAAGTATCTCGGCGTCGATGTTTCCGAGTTCGCAAGCACGTTTGAAAACACGAGCCAGATCAACGTCAGCAACTACGAATACCTGAACAACGCGAGCAACTTTGCCGACGCGTCGCCGCACTATCACGCCCCCTCGCGCTCGTCCTCGATCCGCTCGCAGAAGCCGCTGCTCACGTTCATCGTCCTGGCCGTGGTGATCTTCTTTGGGTGGATGTTCATCAGCTTTTTAAACGCGACGGCGAAGCGGCTGAAACCGTCGCCCGCGGCGGCGACACCCGCGGCCACCCCGACGCCCGCCGTACCGCCTCTGGTGAGTGAAAGCGACCGTCACGCTCTCCAAGCTGCCACTCCGGTTCCGACGCCGCGCCCCGTCGTGGAGCCCGCCGCGACCGCGCTTCCCACGCCGTTTCCCGCAGGCACCGAGACGCGTTTCGCGGGGGAGCCGGAAATTCGCCGCGCCCAACCCGTGAAGCCCGACGAGGTGCCCGCACCGACGCCACCGCCACCTGCGCGAACGAAGGAAATCGTGCTGCAATCGTTGCGAAAAACCTGGGTGCAAATCCAACGCGACGACGAGCATTCTGTCCCGGTCTTTGAAGATTGGATTTATCCCGACGCGCGTCCGCTGAAAGTGCGGGGGTTGAAGTTTTGGATTAAGCTCCGCGATCCTGCGGCGGTGAAAATCTCCCGCGACGGGCAGCCGGTGGCCGTGACGGAAGACAAAGTCGTGATCGATTGAGAAGCACCGGGTCCGGTTGCTAATTCCGATTTCGAGCGCACATTTGGCGGCTCATGTCCGCCCGAATTCAAGCGCCGGTGAAAGTCGGCATGATCTCCCTCGGCTGCGCCAAAAATCTCGTCGATGCCGAAATCATGCTCGGCGGCGCGGCCAAACGCGGGATGCAAATCACCGCCGACGCCGAGGATGCGGACGTGCTCATCGTCAACACCTGCGCGTTCATCGACTCGGCGAAAGAGGAGTCGATCGAGGCGATCCTCGAAGCGCACGAAGGGCGAGGCTTGCGGAAAAAGCCCGGCCAGAAATTGATCGTCGCCGGCTGCATGGCGCAGCGATTTTCCACCGATCTGACGAAGGAAATGCCGGAAGTCGATGCGTTCATCGGGCTGGATCAAATCGCGGAGACCGGCGACATCATCGAAAAAATCCTCGCGCGCGATTTTTCCAAATCCGAAATCAGAAATCAGAAATCAGAAAGTTCCTCCCTCACCGACGACCGCTGGGAGCCGCTGAACCTCGTCTCGCGCAAATCCGTTTACATCCCCGACTACGACACGCCGCGCTTCCGCCTCACCGCGCCGCACACGACCTACGTGAAGATCGCCGAGGGCTGCAATCATCCGTGCAGTTTTTGCGTCATCCCGCAAATGCGCGGCCGGCATCGCAGCCGCACGATCGAGTCGGTCGTGCGGGAGGTGCGACAGCTCGTGTCCGACGGCGTGCGCGAGATCAATCTCATCAGTCAGGACACGACCTATTTCGGGATGGATCATTGGGAGGAAAAAGCCAGCCCGCGCGCAGAGGTCGATTCCTCACGCGGCCCGACGCTCACGAAACTGCTGCGCGAATTGCAAAAGATCGAAGGCGATTTCTGGATTCGCCTGCTTTACACGCACCCCGCGCATTGGAGCGACGAGCTGATTTCGTGCATCGCCGAATGCGACAAGGTCGCGCGCTACATCGACATGCCGCTTCAGCACATTCACGAGGAGATGCTCGGCAAAATGCGCCGCGAAACTTCGCGCGAACACATCGAGAATTTGATCGCGCGCATCCGTGCCGGCATCCCCGGCGTCGCGATTCGCACGACTTTCATCGTCGGCTTTCCCGGCGAGACCGACGAACATTTTGCATCGCTGCTCGGCTTCATCGAACGCACGCGTTTCGAGCGGCTCGGCGTCTTTACTTACTCGCAGGAGGAAGGCTCGCGCGCCGCGAAAATGCCGGAGCAACTTCCGGCGAAAATCAAAACCGCGCGCTACAAAAAGGCGATGAAGCTCCAGCAAAAAATCGCGCGTGAAATCGCCGAGTCGCACGTCGGCAAGACTCTACGCGTGCTGGTTGAAAAACCGCTGGCCGCCCGCACGTCTTCCGATGCGCCCGATGTGGATTGTCAGGTCATTTTGGAAAAGGCAGCGCCGGTCGGTGAGTTCATCGACGTGCGCATCACTGGCACGCAGGGATACGATCTGGTCGCGGCTCGGTGAGTGACTTGTAGCCCCGGCGTTACTGCCATCCTGAGCGGAGCTGACTGATCGGTTTCGCGGGATAGCACGAAGTCGTAGAACCTCTGATTATTTTCCTCAGAGGGCGTCTAAACAGTCTTAATGCGTGAGGAAAGCGGTGCGAGGACGCGCCGCACTCCAAAGCGGCTGCACGGGGAAACCAAGCTGTCGCGCTGCCTTTCGCGCGCAGCGCTTTGGAGTGCGCTGCGTCCCCGCAGCGCTTTCATCACGCACGCCGACTTTTAAGACGCTGTCTCGCTGTAACGCACCCTGCGGAGATAGTTTGAGATTCTTCGACTCCGTTTCGCAAAGCCGAAACTCCGCTCAGAATGACATCGCGAGATGATTTTTCTAAGAAACCGCCGGCTCGCACGTTGACTGGTTA
>JANXWU010000448.1 GCA_025350985.1 Spartobacteria bacterium
CGCGGCAGGTCGTGAACACGATCGAGGGGGCTTTGCCAAAAACCAAAGCCCGGTGAGCGGCGCGTCCCACTGGTAAAGTCTAGATTCCGATTCGCAACAAACGAGCGGTGCGGGCGGCGGATCGCTCGAGCAGAGTGGCCGCTTCCTTCAGCGCGCGCTCGAGCGGCATCGGCTCCTGCGTGATCGACACGATGGCGTCGAATAGCTCGTGCAACCTCGCGTCGTCTTCGATGGATCCTCCAAACGCGATCACGGGTTTGCCGTGTTTGCGCGCGAGCGCAGCCACGCCGGCGGGGCCCTTGCCTTCGAGGGTCTGCGCGTCCAGCCGGCCTTCCGCCGTGACGACAAGATCGCTGGCGGCGATCGCATTTTCCAAGTCGAGAATCTCGGCGACGAGATCGAATCCGGAGCGAATTTCCGCGTTGCAAAAAGTCAGCAGCCCAAAGCCAAGTCCGCCCGCCGCCCCAGCGCCGGGCGTGTTGCGGAAGTCCCGGCCAAGATCGCTGACGCAAACATCGGCCAGGTTTTCGAGGGCCTGTTCCAAGGTCTCGACCGTGCGCTCGTCCGCGCCTTTTTGCGGGCCGTAAATGCGCGAGGCACCGCGCGCGCCGAGCAGCGGATTGCGCACGTCGCAAGCGGCGACGATGGGCGGCGGCATGAAGTTTTCCGGCGGCTTGATGGCGACCAGCGCCAGAAAATTTGCCGGCACGGCTTCGACCGGCTCGCCGTCACTGGTCAAAAATCGGTAGCCAAGGGCGGCGGCCATCCCCGCGCCACCGTCGTTGGTCGCGCTCCCGCCAAGGCCCACGATGATTTGCCGCGCGCCCCGCTCCATTGCGTCGGCGATGAGGTCGCCGGTGCCACGCGTGGTCGCGCGCAACGGGTCGCGCTTTTCCGCCGCCACGCGCCACAAACCGGACGCGGCGCTCATTTCGATGACCGCCGTTTTAGTTTCCTCCAACCACGCATAACCCGCCTCCACCGTCTCCCCAAACGGTCCATGCACCGACCGGGAAATCCAGACGCCATTTCGGGCGGCGCGGATGGCATCGGCAGTGCCCTCTCCGCCGTCGGCGATGGGCAACTCGCGAATATCCGCGTCGTGCCAGATTTGTCTCAATCCCTTCGCGATGGCGCGCCCGGCTTGGACGGCGGTGAGGGAACCTTTGAACTTATCGGGGGCGACGAGGATTCTCATCCGGGAGCGATGCTGTGGAGTAACGGAGCGCTGGGTTCATCGCAACTCCATTTCTTCCACCGCTCCACGCGTCGCGCTTCAACCGAGACTGCGCTCAAACTCCATGATTTTCAGGAGCGCTCCGGCGAGGTCTCCAAAAGCCTCGGAGGGAATGATGACCGTGTTCCGGCGTCCGGCCACGTCTTCCGTGATTTTCAAAAAACGGCCGCGATGATTTTCCTTCAAATCGAGAAAGAAAAGTTTGCGGTCGATCGTGATTTTTTCCGTCGCGAGCGGAGGAGTCTGTATGGGGGCTTCGTTCATCATGGGTTTGGTTCGGTAAAAGTCCAAGTCACAGTCCAAAACGGCGGGGAATTCGGTTTGGATTGCACGACCGATCGTATCGCGCTTCGGACGCGGATGGCTCCGCACTCCCGCGAGAAAAATCCCACGCGAGCGGGGAGGCAAACCGACGTCGCGACATGGCGGGGCCGCACGGGGAGGTGTGGGTTAATCGGGCCTCAGTAAATTCCAACTGACAGATTGCTTTTTTCATTCCACCTCCGGTTTCAAGTTTGCGTGGTAGGAAAAGCCAAGCGCGAAGCGTGCCAAAGGTCCCGCCGGGAAACGCAAGCTCCAAAGCTCGTGGGGCAGGAAGCACGCATACCCCACTCCTGTCCGATTTTCATTCGCCGTGAACTTCATTCCGTTCACCAAACATACGCGCCCCGATCGAGACCACCACGTAGCTAAGGCTGGAAATCGCGTAGGAATTCTCCTACAACAACAGCGAGTCGGCCGACGCTCCCGGCGGCGGCAGTTCCAAAGCTTTCACATCCCACGCGGACTCCGTTGCGCGCGCATTGCCATACGATCCCGTCCACCCAACCTAGCGGAGCAAGGAGCTTTCCTGTCCGTTCGGGGTGCAGCGACCAAACCGCGATCTAGTACGGAGTGACCATCGTCTGCCGGCCCCACGCACGATTGCCTTGCACCAACGGAGGCGCGCCGATGACTTCGACCGTCTCGCCACGCTGCCGGGCGGCAAGCCGCGCCTGCTCGATCTTCTGGTTTTCCGCCAGCAGCATGTCCGCCGCATACGGGTTGTGCGTGCGGTCCATCGCTGGCGTATCGTAAGCCGTGCGCTTGCGCTGGTTCGCGCAACCGGTGTTCCACGCGAGGGAAGTGGCGATGAGCAACGAAAGGACAATTTTGTTTTTCATGAAAACGCTCCGAATGTCTGAATTGAATTCTGACGCTACCGGATGGAAAGGCGAGCGTCAATGATTTTATTGTAATTATAGTCGATATTGAATCTCGGGATGGCATTTCAAGGTCGAATTTTCCCGCCCCATGACAGAATTCGCGCCTTTCCCGCCGCCTCTTCCGCCTGCGGAATGTGCCCCGCCCGGTGATGACAAAGCGATAAGCTCGTCCACGCAATCTGATCGTTCGGTCGCAGCTCCACCGCTTTCGCTCCGGCTTCGATCGCCTCGTCAAAGCGCCCCAGCTTCATCAACGCCATTCCGAGCGCGTGCCAGCCGTCAAAAAACTGCGCGTCCATTTCCAAGCAGCGCCGGTATTTTTTAGCCGCTTCCTCGAGTTCGCCGATGGCTAGGTCCCCGCTGGCGTCGTCAAACACCTCCTCAATCGTGGAGTCCGCCATCCGCTTAATGAGCCACCGGCGTGTATTGGAATTTCGCCGCTTCGCGACGGGCGCGAAGCCATTCCTGAAAAGCCATCGCGCGATATTCGTTCAGCAGCATCTCGGACAGGCGCGGCTTCTCTTTTTCAAACGCCGCCTCGTCGATGGGCAATCGCTTTTCGAGAAAGACCAGCGCGCCGCCGTCCGCCGCCGGCACAAAATCACTGATCTGCCCGGGAGTCAGCGAAATTGATTTAAAGAGCAACTCCATCGCGTCCGGCACGTCCTTCGCCGGTTCCGCTTGGGAAAAAGGCGGAATCGTTTCCGGTGTCACGCCCGCAGTCTTGGCACCGTCGGCAAAGGACTTGCCCGCCTTCAACTCCGTCTCGATTTTTTTCCGCACCTCAGCCACCTTGGCGTTCATCAGTTCTTCAGCCCGTTCGTTTTTGATTTGCTCGACGAGCTTCGGTTTCGCCTCGTCTAAGGTGAGTGGACGGCTAGGCACGGTTTCGACCAGTTGCACCACGTCGATGCCATCACCCGCGCGCACTGGATCGCTGTTCGGATCGGCGGAGGTGCGGCGGAAAATTTCTGCAACCAGAGCCGGCGTCTTTGCCACCGTCGGGTCGGGCGCGGTGCGCGAAAACAGCGGCGTCTCCATCACCGCCACGCCGAATTTTTTTGCCACCTCGTCGAACTTCGCGTCCTTCACCGTCATCTCCTGCGCGAACTGTTCCGCCTTTGTTTTGAGCTTCTCAAGCACCGGCACCTTCGCCTTGCCCGCCAGCTTTTTCTCTTCCTCACTCATCGCAAATTCCACGTACTTGATCCGGCGCTGCTCATCGGATTTCAACGAATCCTTCTGCGCCTCGAAGCGTTTCTTCACGTCCTCGTCCGCCACTTGGACCGCCGCCGCGAACTCCGCGCGCTTGAATCGAACCACTGCCATCAGCACTTTTTGATTCTCCAATTCGTAGCCCTCGCGCGCCTCCGTCGGAGAGACGACCACGGTCGAGTCGATGAGCGCCTTAGCCTGCAACAGCCGCAAATCGTCCCGCACCAGTTCCTCCAAATCCGCCTCGGTAAATCCGTTGGGCGGCAGCGCTTCATGCAAATAGGTCTCGTACTTCTGCGGGTCGAACGCGCCGTTTGTTTGGAACCCCGGCAAGCTTTTCAGCTTCGTCACCACCTGCGCATCCGTTGGTGCCACGCCGAGCACATCCGCTTCATGCCGCAGGACGATGAGGCTCTCGACCGCGTGCTGTCGGTCGAAGCCGACCAGATATTGCATCAGATCAAACATCCCCAACTGCATACTTAAACTCAGGCGTCGGCTCAGGCGTTCCGCCTCGTGCTTGGTCACGTTGCGCTCATAAACCCTCGCCACCACGTCCGGCGTGCCGCGCTCGCTCAAGTTCGTCCGGTTGTAAAACCAAATGAACGAAACGATCACCAAAACAGTGATC
>JANXWU010000458.1 GCA_025350985.1 Spartobacteria bacterium
GGTAACGGTCTGCTGCACCGGCGCCGCCGCCGTCCCGCCGACGATCACGCCGACATCGCGCCACGTCTCATTTTCGTCGAGGCCGTTGAGGTTGTGACACGCGGTGACACATGCCTTGCAACCCGTGCATTTATCGAGATCGACGACGAATGCGTATTGCTCGCCGCGCTGCGGTTTCGTGAGCGGAATGAGGTCGCGGTAGAACTTCGCCTGCGCTGGCACCGTGGCGCGTTCGTGCTTTTGCGAGAACCGTTCGACGGCGGTGAGCGACTGCTGCTCGTCGAGCAATTCGTCGATGAGCGTGCGCGGCGGAAACTCACTCGTCATTGCTAAAAATAGCTTGGAGCGTGTTGAGATCGTGCCGTGTCGTGAACGTCTGGAACGTCTCGCTGCCGGTGCGGTGGCGCAAAAATCCGCGCAGCATTTTTTCCAGCGTCGCTGGCAAATCGCCGAAGACTACGCCCGCAAAAACCTGCCGTCCGACCGCCTGATTTTTCCCGAAACCACCGCCCACGAAAACGTGATAGCCATCCTCGCCTTTCACCTTCACGCCGAGCAATCCGATATCGCCCATGTAATGCTGCGCGCAGGAGTTCGGGCAGCCGGTGAGATGAAGGTTGATGGGCTGGTCGAGCTGGAATTTTTTTTCGAGGAACTTGATGAGTTCGAGCGCGTGACCCTTCGTGTCGGACTGCGCGAATTTGCAATACCGGTTGCCGGTGCAGGCGATGACGCCGCTCGCGAGGTTGGACTGTTCGTGTCCGAGCCCCATTTTCACCAGCGCCTTTTTCACCGTCTCGACATACGCGTCGGGAAGGTTCGGGATGATCAGGTTTTGCCAAACGGTGAGCCGCACTTCGCCGGAGCCGTAATTGTCGGCGAGGTCGGCGAGACGGAGCAGTTGCTTCGGCGTGATCTGCCCGACGGGAAACGTGACGCCGAGGTAGTTCAGTCCGCGTTGCTTTTGCGGAAAAGCGCCGACGTGCGTGTGCGGCAGCGTCTGGCTTGGATAACGCATTTCCGCTGGATCGAAGGGGGCGCGCGGGAGTTCATAGCCGAGCAGTTTCTCGGTTTCGGCGAGATACTTTTCCAGCGACCAAGTGTCGAGCAGATGCTTGAGACGCGCCTTTTTGCGGTCGCCGCGATTGCCATTCGCGATGTAAACGCGCAGCACGGCGGTGGTGACTTTCACCGCTTCCGCCGGCTTCACGAGCACGCCGAGATCACGCGCAAAAGCCTTGTGCCCCGTCGCCCCGCCGAGCGCCACGCGAAAGAAAATCTCCTCGCCCACCTTCACCGCTTTCAAGCCGATGTCGTTCGTGTCCTCGACCGAGCCGATCAAGCCGCCGCCGTCGAAGGCGATGTTAAATTTCCGCGGCAGATCGTAGAACTCACGGCTCGAAATGATGAGCTGCGCGAGTTCATGCACGAACGGCGTCGTGTCGATTAACTCGCACGGATCGATGCCCGCCGTCGGGTTCGTCGTGAGGTTGCGGATGTTGTCCGCGCCCGCGCCCCGCGTGTGCAAGCCGACGCTCTGGATGCGGCGCAAAAATTCCGGCGTGTCCTTCGGCTCAATGAGCCGGAGTTGCAGGTTCGCGCGCGTGGTGATTTGCACGTAGCCGGTCGTGAGTTCCTTCGCGACGTGCGCGATTTCCCGAAGCTGGAACGACTTCAACTGCCCACCGGGAATCCGCAGCCGCGCCATGAACGCCTCTTTGTTCGGCGTCAGAAAAAAGAGACCGTTCCACTTGAAACGAAAAATGCTTTCGCGGTCGGGCGCTTTGTTCGTCGCCGCGTGTTCGAGCAGCAGCGGATACGCGTCGAGCGGATGTAGTTCGTATTTTACCCGCTCCTCGAAAATCAGGTCCGCCGGCGCGGCCATCGCGGAAGCCGGTGAACCGCCGACAGGCGACGGACCCACATCCGCGAAGCTCAATCCGCGCGCCTTCATCCCCGAAAAAAAACCTTCGAGATAATTCTTCTGCTCGGCGCTTAAAGACGCGCCGGCGATTTGATCGAGAGGGATCGAGTTGGTCACGCGCGCCCTTTAGCCGCCGCCATGCCACGCCTTCATCCATCGTCGTTCATTGTTCTCATCGCGATGATGAATAGCGCTCATCCACCCCGCAAACCGGCATGGGAACAGGCGCTTGAGGCTGAACGCGATGTCCTCGCCTCTCGCATTTCATCCTAAAAGTGAGAGGTGAAGCCGGGCAGCGAACGCCAGACTCGTGTCGCGATTTTTACAGCATGGGCAGAAGCAAGACCGGCGGAGAAATTGCCCAATTTGCCGGGTGCGACCCGCGAGCGGAATTCAAACCGCTCGCGGGTTTGTTTTTTAGAATTTCACTTCTCAATCAAGACGGCTCTGGTAACTTCCCGGTTCCCAAAACAACCGCTGATTTTATGGCCGCCAAAACCGAAGAGAAACCGCAGGAAGACAAGGCAATCGCCGCCCGCAATCGCAACCTCGATCTCGCGCTCCAACAGATCGCCAAGGACTACGGCGATGGCGCGATCATGAAGCTCGGAGGAGAGAAAATCGCGGACATTGAAGTGATCCCCACGGGCAATATTCTCATCGACCGGGCACTCGGCGTGGGCGGCTTTCCGCGCGGGCGCGTGGTGGAGATTTACGGGCCGGAATCGTCGGGTAAAACGACGCTCACGCTGACGGTGATCGCGCAGGCGCAAAAGCGCGGCGGACTGGCGGCATTCATCGACGTGGAGCACGCGCTCGATCCGCAATACGCGAAAACGCTGGGCGTGAATTTGGATGACTTGCTCGTGTCGCAGCCGAGCAGCGGCGAGGAGGCGCTGCGCATTTGCGAGACGCTCGTGCGCTCGAATGCGCTCGATGTGGTGGTGCTCGATTCGGTCGCGGCGCTGGTCACGAAACAGGAACTCGAGGGCGAGATTGGCGACACGACGGTGGGCGCGCAGGCCCGCCTAATGAGCGCCGCGTTGCGCAAGCTGACCGCGCTCATTTCCAAGGCGCGGACGACGTGCATTTTCACCAACCAAATCCGCGAGAAGATCGGCGTGATGTTTGGCAATCCCGAGACGACTCCAGGCGGCAAGGCGCTGAAATTTTACGCGAGCGTCCGCTGTGACATTCGCCGCATCGGGGCGATCAAAACCCCGGATGGCACCGTCACGGGCAACCGCACCAAACTCAAGGTCGTGAAGAACAAAGTCGCGCCGCCATTTACCGAGGCGGAGTTCGACATCATGTATAACGAAGGCATTTCGACGACCGGCTCGCTGCTCGATCTCGCGCTCGAAAAAAACATCGTGGAGAAGCGCGGCTCGTGGATGAGTTACAAAGGCTCGCAGCTCGCGCAGGGTCGCGACGCGGCGAAGGAGATGCTCAAGAACGACCGCGCGCTTTACGAGGACATCGAAGCGGCGGTGAAGGCGAAGCTCGACGAGGAAAAGAAATAGCCGCCGG
This sequence comes from Spartobacteria bacterium, assembly GCA_025350985.1. Taxonomy (GTDB): domain Bacteria; phylum Verrucomicrobiota; class Verrucomicrobiia; order Chthoniobacterales; family Chthoniobacteraceae; genus JANXWU01. Next base: position 3,455 of record JANXWU010000458.1, read on the forward strand.
AGGATGGACGGAAAAACGCGGAGGAGTTCCGCGTGCGGGAGATTAAAAAGCGTGAAACGCGAAGTGCGCCACGAGCAGCGCCGTGCCGACCACGATGCGATAAATCGCGAAGGGCGTGAAGCCGTGCCGACGCACCCATTGCATGAACCAGGCGACGACGGCCAGCGCGACGGCAAATGAGACGAGGAATCCAATCGCCAGCACCATCCAGCGGTGCGCGTCCATCGTGACCGGGCCGAGGTCGGAGTGTTTCGAGAGGACGGTTTTGTAGAACTCGTAGCCGGTGGCGACGAACATCGTCGGGATCGACACGAAAAACGAAAACTCGAGCGCCGCCGAGCGGGAGAGGCCGGCGAGTTGCCCCGCGGCGATGGTCGCCATCGAGCGCGAGGTGCCGGGAAACACCGCCGACAAAATCTGCACCGCGCCAATCCAAACCGCCTGGAACACGTTCATCCGCTCCATGCTTTCGACGCGAGGCCGCGTGCAAAACGCATCGACGATCCACATGACGATGCCGCCGATGAGCAGCGCACAGGCAATGACCAAAAGGTTTTCCAAGTTCGCGTGGATGACTTTTTTCAACACGAACGCCGGCCCCGCCGTGACCACAAACGCGATGAGCACAAGCGCGAGCGGATGTGTGAGAACGGTGCGATCCCCGCGCTCGCCGCCAGGAAAAGTGCGCAGGAATTTGGCGATGCGTTCGCGGAAAAAAACCGGCAGCGCCAGGATCGCGCCGAGCTGGATTACGATGGAATACATCTTCCAGAAGCCGTCGTGCAAATCGACGCGC
>JANXWU010000462.1 GCA_025350985.1 Spartobacteria bacterium
TTCCTTGGAGTTCACTTCACAGTCCGGGACGATGGGCACGTCAAGATCGGCCCGACCGCTATTCCCGCCTTCTGGCGCGAACAGTACCGCGGGTTCGATAACTTCAAGTTCGGCGAGTTTATCGAGGTTCTTTTCCGCGAAGCCGGCCTCATGTTTTCGTCAAATTTCGACTTCAAGAAACTGGCAGTCGAAGAGTTACAAAAGTATTCGCGTCCGCACTTAGTCGCACTTGCCTCCCATCTGGCGCACGGGGTTCGACCGGAACATTATCGGCGTTGGGGCCAACCCGGCATTCGCGCGCAGTTGCTCGACATCAAGTCGCGAAAACTGGAGATGGACTTCGTTATCGAAGGCGACGGGCACTCGACACATGTCTTGAACGCCGTTTCTCCAGGTTGGACGTGTGCGTTCCCTTTCGCGCGCCACGTCGTGGATAAGATCGAACAATCCACGCACTGACTTCCTTTCAAGAACATCCTCACGGTGGGGGCCGAGACGGTTCTACCTTTCGTTTGAAGATGTATATCGCCTCGGCGTTTTTCTGGTAGTTCGTGACTGACTTGAAGCTTCGCCAGAATAACTCCGGCCGATAGAGATCCTTCCAATAAGTATCGATGGTTTCGACGTGTTCGTATTTGAGCCCAGGCTTCTTCCAGCCATTGATGGACTGGACCACCTGACCGACCACCGGCCCGAACGCGATCAAGTAATCGGGCGGCTCCTGTCCTTGAAAGTGGATCATCGGCAAGCCGCGAAACTGCTGCGGCGGCGGCCACGCCAGTTGCCACGCATAGACCGCCTTGGGCGCATGAAACATTAACGGATAAGTCATATAATCCGGCGACACCCAGATGGATTCGCCTGGGCGCACATGGTCATTGATCCACTTCGCCGCCGGGGTGTAAGGATCAGTCGGGGGACTAACTAGTTCGCCACTATAACGAAGTAGGGTCGAGCTAAGTCCCGAGGCGAGCAGCGGTCCTCCGTGGATTAGATTGGTGCCGAAGGCCACGACGGCGAGCACCAATGCCAGGGGAGGCTGGTGGCCACAGAGGAGCAGGATGGTTCGGACTTCAATAGCAATGCAGAGCGGAATGGCAGGAACGAGGTAACGGACATCCGCCACCGATGCCCCAGCCATCGTCTGGGGGGAAACACAAGTAATCGCCGCGACAAAAACACCGAGCGCGACCAATGCACGGAAGAGCCATTGATCCTTTCGGGTCCAAGCTACGAAAATCGCCAGCAGCAAGAGCCCCCCGACGAGGAACTCGCAGCGATTCATGTCGCGCCAGTTCCAATAGAAAAGCTGCAGCCGATCCCCCAGCGTGCTGGTCGCGGCATAACCTCCGAACTGAGTCCGCAAAGGATTCCAGATCGACGCGATCAGCCCGCAGCCAAGGGCCAGTGGAACCACCAACCACCAGCCATCCTGCCAGCGCCGCCGCTCGTGCCGGCGCCAAAGGACATAGTCGATCGCCAGACATCCATAAAGCGCGGCACAGACCATGTAGTTGGCCGCAAACAAACTTACGGAGAGCAGCGCCATCGCGAGCAAGGTCCGCTTTTCGCCGCGCCAGGCGAAATAGGCGAAGACCACCGCCATGCTTAAGAACACCGTGGGCGCATGGTAGCGGCTTTGGCGGCTGTAAAGGACGAACGAGACGTTCCCCAGCACTGCCAAGGCCGCGACCGCTTGCGTCAGCGGTCCCGCTTTGATCCGGCGCAGCCACCACGCGCCCATCGCCACTGCCGCCAGCCCGAACAGCGCGAAGGGCAGGCGCACCGCCAGCGCATTCTTCCCAAACATCCCCATCGACGCCGCCGCCAAGTAAGCGGACAGCGGCGGCGTGGAACGGTCGTGCAACTCGCGGACCAGCAGCCCGCCGCGGTACGCGACGAGGTTATGATCCAGCACCACCGAAGTGTCTCCCGTTTTCAGCACGCCTTCGCCCACCAACGCAATCATCGCCTCGTCGTCCCAGATCGCATAATGCCCCAGCCGCGCGAAGAGCAGCAGCCCCATCAGCGCGAGAAACCCCACCCGCGCCGCGTCCTCCAAGTTCCGCCTCCTCTTCGGCGCGCGCACAGGAGCTGGCTTCCTCATCGCCCTCCTCCTAGCTCCGCAGCCGCGCGGCCGCCAGCGAGATCAACGCCACCGAACTCAGCGACACCACGTTCCCCACCCGCAACTCCTCCAGCACCACGTCCAGCGGCAGCAGCAGCAATTCCATTTCCTCCAAGTCGTCCGCGTTCGGCGTGGCCTGCACTTGCGCCTGCCGGGCTAAATAAAGATGCGCCTCGCCGCAGCGATAGTTGCTGTTGGGCACGAAACGCCCCAGCGACTCCCATGCTTCCGACGCGTAACCCGTCTCCTCCAGCAGCTCCCGGCGCGCCGCCGCCAGCGGATCCTCGCCTTCCTCCAGCAACCCCCCCGGCAGCATCAAGCTCACCCGCCCGATCCCATGCCGATACTGCCGCGCGATCACCACCCTCCCCTCGGGCGTCACCGCCATCATCACCACCCACGAACGCAACTCGATCCGGTAATACGGCTCGATCATCCGGCCATCGGGCAGCTCCACGGTTTGCTCCTCCACCCGCACGTATGGCGGCGAGTCATACACCGTCTCGGCGCGCATTACTTTCCAAGGCAGATGCTCCATGGTTTCGACGCGTCCTTTCCCGCTTAGTTGTTCAGCAGCTTGCGCCGCAGCGTGATACTCGCCATGTCTTCCACGTTCCTCCGTTGCATCGCCGCGGAGTCGGCGCTCACAAAAAGAACATCGAGGGGGCGATTCATCGGCGGCACTCTCGCACACCTACACCGCGTTCAGCAACCGGCACAGCTCCCGCACCCGTGCCGGCTCCAGCTCGGGATAGTTCCCGATGTAGGCGCCGTGGAAGTGCACGTGGTCCACCCGGGGATAATCGCGGTACGCGTCGGGATACAGCCTTCTGAGGTAAGGCTGGCGCAACTGGTTGCCGCCGCCCGAAGTCCCGCGCCGGAACTCGATCGCGTGCGCGTGCAGCATCGCCTCCACCCGCCCCCACAACGCCCCGTCCGCCTCGCGCAACACCAAAGTCAGCGCGTAGTTGCTGCTCCCCTCGACCGCGAAGTCCGTCCAGTAACGCACCGGGTCCAGGTTCTCCAAGAACACCCGCAGATTCTCCGAGCGCTTCAAGTTGTTCGCGTCCAGGCGCGGCAGTTGCGCGCGTCCGATCACCGCGTTCAGCTCGGTGCTCCGCACGTTCCAGGCGGGGAACGCGAAGATGAAGTTCGGGTTCAAGTCCGCGTGCCGCGCCCGGTATTCCTCGCGCCGCGCCGCCGACTTGATCTCCCGTGTCATCCCGTGCGAGCGCATCATTCTCACCACTTCGTACAGCTCCTCGTCATCCGTGCAGACCATCCCGCCTTCGATCGTGCTCAAATGATGCGCGTAGTAAAAAGAAAAGTTCGACATCAGCCCATGCGTCCCCAGCTTGCGCCCCTGCATCATCGCCCCGTGCGACTCGCACACATCCTCGATCAACGGCACCTTCCGCTCGCGCAGCTCCGCCACGAACTCCGCCGTCAGCGCGTTATACCCGAGGATGTGCGTCACGAACACCGCCACACGTTGCTGTTATATTTTAACCGATCTGTGATCGACCCAAACCACTTCCCCGATAACCATCACCCATGAGTTTGAGAAAACTTGCATTCGTTGCCCGCCGCAGCGCGGCCTCCGCGCTTTTCCAGGGCATGAGGCTGCGTAATTACATCTTCGGCAAGTTTGACAAGCGCCGGCGTTTTTATGCTGAGTTCTTCACGGATCGCTACATCCGCAAGACCTTCTTCCCGGACTTTTCCTATCGTGGCTGCGTGGTCGAGGTGGGATGTGCCACTCCCGAGCTACTCAGCATGAGCCAGCACTTTCGCGAATCGGGCTGGCGGTGCATCGGCGTCGAGCCTAATCCCCGCTTCGTGGCTCTTCATAAGACGCGCGGCAACGAAGTCTTTCAGTATGCCGCAGCCGACTTTGAAGCGGACGACTACGATTTCGTAGTTGCCGAGGCTAATGAAGGCTATTCGGATCACCAACTTTCGGCGCACTCTTACTCTTCGTTGACCATCAAGCCTGAGTTTGCGGATTACAAAGGAGGTGCGCTGCGTAACTTCAAGCAAACAAATATCAAAGTTAGCGTCCGTCGCCTAAATGACATCCTAAGCGTTCACTGTCCCGACGTTTCGACCATCGACCTGCTCGCCATCGACGTTAAAGGATATGAACTGGAGGTGATGCGAGGCTTCACCCCCGCTCGCTACAAAACCAAAGTGATAGTGCTCGAAAACCTGTTTCACGACAAGGCTTATACTGAATACATGAAGAGCATCAGATACCTTCTACAAAAGAAGATTCACTATAACTACATCTACGTTCCTGAGCGCTAATCTCGCCAGCCTTCCACAAAAACGATCGGCAAGTTTTCGTAATCGGCAACTTTCTGAGCATTAGGAACCTCCACTACGCGCGCTTGCAAGGCGTGCTGTTGGACAAAACGGCCAATGTTTTGCGACCACATTTCGTAGTAAGCGCCGTTATTCCAGCCGTACGGACTGCCGGGGGCGGGCGGAAGATTAAATGGAATCTGATTAGCTGGAGGGAAGCTGAGGCCGCCGACAAGCCAGACGTGCCCGCCGCCTCTTAAGGTTTCAGTAATTTTGTCGGTGATTGGACGAATCGCATCCAGCGGAGCAGCTTGGCTCATCATCGTCTTCACTTCATCGTAACGATGCACCCGATGATCCGATACGGACGGCAAGGTTATCCACGATGCGGGGCCAGTGTAATAGCGGCGGAAGGTGATGCCTACGAACCACGGATTCACGACGACGCAGTCATGCTCTGTAGTGTTTTTGGAAACGACTCCGGCAACGAGGTCAATGTTCGTGAGACGTGCCTTGAGAGCTTCGGCTGAGTTAAAAAACGAGACGACTAGCATAACCCCAGCAAAGGCGGCAATAGTTAGGCGTCCAGCCACGCGGTTGCGTAGTGGTATAAGTCCGGCTTCCGTCGTAATTGCCGTCAACGACATCCAACCGACGTAATACCAAGGATAGGTGACGTAATTCAGGCTCTTGAGAAATAAAGCGTAAGCCACGGATCCTATTAAAAGAGTTGCAAGGGAATAGATAAGCAAACTGCGTTGGCTCTCTGTTACAGTAAGAGTTTCAGGTTTGGTCAGACTGACCGTTGCGATCAAAATGGTGCCGATAACGCTCACGGCCCATAACCATGCTACGGTGGTGCCAGAGGTCGAAAGTGTTCCTCCGAGTTTTTGGAATAGAAAACCAAAGGTAACGGCGGGCTGCTGCACTAGAACATACCATTCATGTTGGCGGGCCAGCGGCGCGGAATAGACCAGCAGCGTGAGCGCGGTAATGCCGCCGATCGCGAGAATGAGTGCGGCGAGTTTCCATTGCCGCCCGGTGGCGGTGAGCACCGCGCCGCCGGAGCAGATCGCGAAGATGAGGACGGAATTATAGTAGAGGGTGTGGACGCTGCAAAGAGCGCATAACAGGGCGATGGCGAACGTGCGAGTGTTAGGCTTTTGCACAAAGGCCCAGACCATTCCGAAGGTAAGAACGCTGAAGATCATTCCCAGTCCGTAAGCGCGAAGGCCATCGCCCCAGCGGACGACGACGGGGCTGAGACCGATGAGAGCCAGTGCGACGAGCGGGGGCGAGGAAGTGAGGCGGCGTGCGTTGAGCCAAAGGATGGCGAGGAACAGGAGGCCGATAAGCAGACCGAGATTGCGCAAGGCGGCGTCGCTGCCGAACCCGATACCGTGCAGCAGCCGGAGCAGGGTGAGCCAGATGGCGGGGACGGAATCGAACTCGAAGTTCTGCCAAAGCTCGCGAAGCGTGGGCATGGTGGCGAGGTGGACGGAATTGAGTTCGTCCCGCCAAAGTGCGCCGACGTGGGCGCGGTTAATAAGGTGGAGCACCAGCGCGGCGATCGTGAGGACGACGGCGGTGATCCACTCGGCGATGAGAAGTCCCGCGGTATGACCGGGAGTGCGGGTGGTTTTTTTGGCAGGCATGACTTACAAGGTGGCGTCGTGTTCCGCGTGTTCGGGGTGGAGCGGGATGCCTAGGATGCGGCGCGCGATCCGGGCGACCGCGGCCCCAAGCAGGACGGATTTCCCATGCAAAAAGAGCCGACCGTTTTCCTCGCGCAACTGCCCCAGCTCCAACAGGCGGGGGATGCGGTTCCCAAGGATGGCGTTCTTATTGTAGCGGGTGACGAGGGATTCCGGCGTGAGCGTTCCCTGACGCTCGATCTGCATGAGTAGCTGGATGTGCATGGAAACGTCCGTGAGCGTGAAGACGAACCAGTTAAGGAAAACGCAGCAGTTGAGATAGATCAGGAACAGGGCTAGCCCGCAGACTAGCTGGAAAGCGTCGGAGCCAAAGGTACGGATGTGAAAAAGGAGGTAAAGCGGGGGAAGAATAAGGTTCGCGTAAAAGCCAGCAGTGAAAGGGTTGCGGTGCGGATGGGTTCCGGGCCGGCGGTTAAGTCCTGCGAGGACGACGCAGAGAACGATCGGCGACACTAGCATCAGAATGAGAATGAAGTGCATCCTAGCCTTGCGCCTTTTCTTTCAATCCAAACGCCGCACGATAAGCATGGCATAGAGCTACTATCCGTTTGCCATTCGCGCTGAGTCGGAGGGTGCCGTTCTGAAGTTCCACCGTGTCGCTTTCGACAAGGCGTTTAATGCGTTTGCCCGTTAGCGCCTCCTCGGTGAAGGCGGTTCGCGGAATCACGGTATCGCGCAATGCGCCGTCCGGCATGTCTTCGGCAACGACGCGGAGGATTTCCGCCGACGGACTGTATTCTATCACGCCCGCATAACCGCCCATGTAGCACGCGGAGAGGGATAGGTGCAGGAGAAAGGCTACTGCTGCGATGCACCAATCTGCGGGTGAGGGATGCGCCACGCCCGAAAAGGCAATCCATAACGCGCCAAGAACAGGCAAAATGACAAAGATCACCGGCAACCAAATGGGATAAGCCTCCGGACGATGAATGCGCCAAATGAGAACGTGCAAGAGCCAGCACGCTGT
>JANXWU010000485.1 GCA_025350985.1 Spartobacteria bacterium
CTTCCCGCCGTGAATCCACTCGCTGCACTTCCCGAACCCGCGACACATTCGCCAGCGGCCATTCTTTGGGTGGACGATATTCCGAAGAACAACAGTTACTTTGTAGAGCAGCTTACCAACGCAGGCGTCAAAGTTGATTTAGCACTTACTACAGCCGAAGGGCTTTCTATGTTCACCCGCCGCCGGTATAGTTTTGTCATTTCGGACATGGGTAGGCATGAAGACGGAATCGAGAATTCAGATGCAGGTCTTGATCTACTCAAGGCGATTCGCGCGAAGGATGCGCAGATTCCATTCCTTATCTTTTGCAGCGGTCGCGCGGCTCGTCAGCATGGTGCAGAGGCACTTCGACTTGGAGCTACCGCGATTACATCGTCACCCACAGAACTATCAGGACTTATCAACTTAGATGAACTCAAAGCTAAGGCCTAACTGTTGCGCCTCGACACGTTGTCCGCAGTTTTGGGGAATCGTGGAGGTTGGCGGGCGGGCGGGTTGCACCCGCCACGGACGAAGCTGGACGGGCTTTCTACCCCGCTTCGGCGAATCGTGACCGCACCAGCGCACGGAGCCGCTCTTCGACTGGCTCGTTTTGCAGCCGCTGCGTCACTTCGTTGAGGAAACCGAAGACAATGAGTTGCTGCGCGACTTTGCGCGGGATGCCGCGCGCGAGCATGTAGAAAAGCTCCTCGCTGTCGAGCTGGCCGCTGGTCGCGCCGTGGGTGCAGCGCACGTCGTCGGCGAGGATTTCGAGTCCGGGGGCGCTGTTCGCCTCCGCGTCGTCGCTGAGCAAAAGATTGCGCACTTTTTGATACGCATCGGTGCGGTGCGCGTGCGGCTCGACGCGGATGAGGCCGGCGAAAATCGTGCGCGCCTTGTCATCGAGCGAGTTTTTGTAAAGCAGATCGCTCGCGGTGTTCGGCGACTGATGATCTTGCAGTGTGCGCTGGTCGAATTCCTGCGCACCGTCGGCGACGGAAATCGCGAGCATGTCGCTGCGCCCGCCCGCGCCGGTGAGGCGGCTCACGCTCTCGCTGCGCGCGTAGGCGGAGCCGAGGTTCAGGTGCATCCCGGTCGCGTTCGCGTCGCGCCCGACCTGCGTCGAGTTGAGGTGAAACGCGAGCGTTTTGCGGCTCCAGTTTTGCACGGCGATGTAGGTGAGCTTCGCGCCCGAACCGACGTAGAGATCATTCACGCCGCACGCGAAACCGCGCGCGTCGTCCGCGGATTCAAAATAATCGACGAGCGTCACTTTGCTGTGGTCGTCGGCGACGAGCAGCGTGTGCGGAAACACCGAGCCGTTCGCGCCGTGCAGCCAGTGAAAAACTTCGATCGGCAATTCGATTTCCACGCCCCGCGGAACGTAGAGAAACGTGCCGCTGGTCACGCGTGACTTGTGCAAGGCCGCGAACATTTTCGAGCCGAGCACGATGTCCTGCGTCATGAAATGTTTGCGAAAAATGTCGGCGTGTTTCGTGATCGCGACATCGAGCGGTTCGAAGATCACGCCTTTTGCGCGCAGCGAATCGGCGAGCACTTCACGCTGGAGCAGCGCGTCGTTGGCGAAGACCATCCGGCCGGCGGTTTTCTCCAAACCGACGGAGCGTTCGAGCAGCGCGCGCTGGACGGAATCGGACACCGGCTGCGCTGCGGTGAACGAAGAAAGGTCGAGCGACTTGAGGTTGGCAAAACGCCACGACTCATCGGTGCGCGCGGGCATCGCGAGCGACTCGAAATTTCCCCAACCCTCGAACTGCAACTGCCGGAACCAGTCGGCGATGGCGTGATTATCCTGTGATGCCGGACCGCTGGTGATGATCAGGCCCGTTTCATCTGCGTTCACTTCTTTCAAATCTTCGGGAGCGACGATGGTGCTCATAAATTCGTTTTGAATCTGGAAGCCAGGAATCCAGGAAGAGGATCATTTAAAAATTTCCTGGCTTCTTGGTTTCCAGATTTTCCTCAGCCGACCGAGCCTTCCATTTCGAGGTCGATGAGCCGTTTCAACTCGACGCTGTATTCCATCGGGAATTGCCGCACGAGATCATTGACGAACCCATTCACACTCAAACTCATCGCCTGCGCCTTGGTCATCCCGCGCTGCATCATGTAGAAAATCTGCTCTTCGCTGATCTGGCTGACACTCGCTTCGTGCTGCACGGCGTTGCCGGTGCCGCGCACGGTGATCGCCGGATACGTATCGGTGCGGCTGTGCGAGTTGATCAGCAGCGCGTCGCACTCGGTGTTGTT
>JANXWU010000517.1 GCA_025350985.1 Spartobacteria bacterium
TGATTTTTCTCCTCGATGTTCATGTGAAAAGTGTCGAGGTGAAGTTTCACGGCCTTGCTGCCGATGGCTTTGACGAGCTTCAACCCCTGATCGCAAGTGTTGAGAAAATCAGTTTCAAAACGGTTGAGCGGCTCAATGCAAAGCAGCACGCCTTTGCTCTCCGCATACTTCGCCAGCGGTTTCAGGTTTTTCACCACGAGATCGAACTGCTGCTTCTTCTCCGCATCGTCATGCGGCCCAATCAGTCCGACGACCGAGTAGATCGGGCCGATGATCGAAGGACACCCGATGATCGCCGCCTGATCGATCAGTGCCTTTACGTAGGTGGCCGCATTTTTTTGATCGGCGGGCGAGCCGCGCAGGTCGCGTCCCGGTCCCATGCACGCGCAGATGGAGCCGCAGGCGAGCCCGGCTTTCGCGAGTTCCTTTTTCACCAGTGCAGGATCGATGTGCGAAGGATCCTCGACGGGAATTTCGACGGTATCGAAACCCCAAGCCTTGAACTTTTTGAACAGTTTGGTGCTCTCGTTGGTGAAGGGCGAGGTGTAGAGGAAGGAGTTGAGTCCGAAGCGCATGAGGTGGGTGAGTTTGGTAAGTTGGGTGGGAGTCTTAGCGAAGGGCCGGAGCGAGACAAGCGCGGAGTTTTCGAAACCAGGACGCCATCGCGCCGCCGTGCTTGCGCCCGTCTGCGCTTGTCCTAATCTCGCGACCGCATGGCTGACGACATTTTCTCCAGTGGCAGCGACGACATTTATCGTCTCGACACCCGAGCGCCCGGCCCTTCGGGTAGCCTGCCGCTGAGCGCGGAAATGCTGCGGGACCAACCCAGCGGCGACCTTTTTGGCCTCAGTCAAAACGTCGGCATGGGCTGGGACCCGGCCGAAGCCGGGCGCAAGCAATTTCTCATCCTCAGCACGCAGGGCGGATTGCGGGCGCCGGACGGCCGACCGATCGCGCTCGGCTACCACACCGGGCATTGGGAAATCGGATTGCTGGTCGAGGCGGCGGCGCGCGAACTGCGGCGGCTCGGCACCATTCCGTTCGCGGCGTATTGCTCCGACCCGTGCGACGGGCGCACGCAGGGGACGACGGGGATGTTCGACAGCCTGCCGTATCGCAACGATGCCGCGCAGATTTTTCGCCGCCTCATCCGCTCGCTGCCGTTGCGGCGCGGCGTCGTCGGCATCGCGACCTGCGACAAGGGATTGCCCGCGATGATGATGGCGCTTGCGGGGATGCGCGAACTGCCGTGCGTGCTCGTGCCCGGCGGTGTCACGCTTCCGCCGGAACGGGGCGAGGACGCGGGCACGATTCAAAGCATCGGCGCACGGTTTTCTCACGGTCTCATTTCGCTCGCGGAAGCGGCTGACCTGGGATGCCGCGCGTGCGCGTCGCCGGGCGGCGGTTGTCAGTTTCTCGGCACGGCGGCGACTTCGCAAGTCGTCGGCGAGGCGCTGGGAATGTCGCTGCCGCACTCCGCGCTCGCGCCTTCAGGCAGCGCGGTCTGGCGCGACATGGCCGTGCGCTCGGGACGCGCGGTGATGTCGTTGGAGGGGCAGGGGATGGCGATGGGAAAAATCCTCACGAGCGCAAGTATTCGCAACGCCATGGCTGTCCACGCGGCGTTTGGCGGCTCGACAAATTTGCTCCTGCATATCCCTGCGATTGCCCATGCCGCCGGCCTTCCGCGACCGTCGGTGGAAGATTGGATCGAGATCAATCGCACCGTCCCGCGCATCGTCGATGTTTTGCCGAATGGCCCCACCCAACATCCGACCGTTCGGGTTTTTTTGGCGGGCGGCGTGCCGGAAGTCATGCTGCACCTGCGGCGTTTGAGTTTGCTCGACACCACCGCGCTCACCGTCACCGGTCGCACGCTCGGCGAAAATCTCGACTGGTGGGAGCACTCGGCACGGCGCGAGAAATTTCGCCAACTCCTGCTCGAAAAAGACGGTGTCCAACCGGACGACGTGATCTTTTCACCCGAACGCGCCCGCGCCCGCGGCATGGCGAACACGATCACTTTCCCGCGCGGCAACCTCGCGCCGGAAGGCTCGGTCATCAAAAGTGCCGCCATCGATGCCAGCGTCGTCGATGCCGATGGCGTCTATCGCAAGGAAGGTCCGGCGCGCGTTTTCGTGCGCGAGTCCGACGCCATCGCGGCGCTCAAGCAGGGCCGGATTCACGCGGGCGACGTGCTCGTGCTCGCTGGCGTTGGGCCGATGGGCACGGGGATGGAGGAAACTTATCAACTCACCTCCGCGCTCAAGCATTTGCCTTTTGGAAAACAGGTCGCGCTGCTCACCGACGCGCGCTTTTCCGGCGTGTCCACCGGCGCGTGCATCGGCCACATCGGGCCGGAGGCGCTGGCCGGCGGGCCGCTGGGAAAACTGCGTGACCAAGACACCATTCGCATCGTCGTCGATCGCGGGCGCATGACGGGCAGCGTCGATTTCGTGGGCGAAGGCGAAGCGCGGTTCACACCCGGCGAAGGTGCTAAAATATTAGCTGCGCGCGCCTCGCATCCCGGACTCGCCCCGCATCCGGCGCTGCCGGACGACACGCGCTTGTGGGCCGCGCTTCAGCAGGCGGGCGGCGGCACTTGGGGCGGATGTGTTTTCGACGTGGACGAAATCATCAAACTTCTCCAAGACGGATCGGCGGCGCGAGAGAGAGGTGCGGGTCGGTTGACAAAATAGTGGTGGGTGAACTACTAACTTTGCATGCCTTCCACCACCATTAAAGTTGAGTCGGATCTGCTGAAGGACATTACACGGGTTAAACCAAAAGAACAGAGCATTTCGGCGTTCGTGCGCGAAGTGCTCGAACGCGACATTCGGCGGCGCAAAATGAAGGAGGCGGCGCACGAATATCAGAAATTTCTGGCGGGACAACCGGAGGAGGAAGCCGAAATGGAAGCGTGGGAATCTGCCAGGCTTTCCATCGCGCCAGCTAAAAAGCGCCGATGAAACGCGGAACTGTTTTCTGGGTGGATCTGCGAGACGGGACGCCGCCGGAATTCGGCAAAAAACGTCCCGGCGTCGTAATCTCCAACACCGAGCAAAACTCCTCCTTGCAGACCGTCGTCATCGTCCCGCTGTCCTCGCGCGCGCCGGAGATATGGCCGTTGCGGGTGGGCATCGAACTTGCCGGACGGAAGGTGCCCAGCTTTGCGGTGATTCCCGGCATCCGGCAGGTCAGCAAATCGCGGCTGCTCGATGTGATCGGCGTCCTGCCCGAAGCCTCATTGGAAGCGCTGGCCGACGCCGTGTTCGCTTATCTTCAAGATTGAAATGACCATGAAACTTTTTCGCACTCCGCAAGGTGTGGTCCTCCAACTCGACTGCGCTTTTTTCCGATTGCCGGGGCTTGATTGGGACGAACTGCTCAACCGCGAAAACCTCGCGCAAAACCTGCGCGAGCTGGCTCAAAACCTCGCGCCTGCGGAGGAGCCGGCCGAGATTCTTCCGCCGGTGGGGAAACAGGAAGTCTGGGCGGCGGGCGTGACCTATTTGCGCAGTCGTGATGCGCGCATGGAGGAATCCAGGCAGACCGGTGGCGACAGTTTTTATGATCGTGTTTACGACGCCGACCGGCCCGAGCTTTTTTTCAAGGCTGCGCCTTGGCGCGTGATTGGCAGCGGCGGCGACGTCCGCATCCGCCGCGACTCGCACTGGAACGTGCCCGAGCCGGAGTTCACGCTGTTCATCAACGCGAGCGGCAAAATCGTGGGCTGCACGATCGGCAACGACATGAGTTCGCGCGACATCGAGGGCGAAAACCCGCTGTATTTGCCGCAGGCGAAAAGCTACGACGGCTCGTGTGCGCTCGGGCCGTGTCTGCTCGTCGCCGCGGAGCCTCTGCCGCCGGCGACGGCCATCGAAATCGAAATCCGGCGTGCGGGCGCGGTCGTTTTCAACGGCGCCACTTCGCTCGCGCAAATCAAGCGTTCGCTGCCATCCCTGGCCGAATTTTTGTTCCGTGAAACTTCGTTTCCTCACGGCTGTTATTTGATGACGGGCACTGGAGTCGTGCCACCGGACGGATTCACGCTTGCGCTGGGGGACGAGATCCGCATCACCATCGCGCCGATTGGCACGCTTACGAATTTCGTGCGCTGACGTGGTGTCTTTCCGCTTTTGCCTTCCGGCGTTTCCGTGTTACGCGTTGGCGGAATGCATCGCGTTTCACTCCGGCGCTGGCTGCCGTTTTTGCTCTGGCTCGCCCTCGTTGCTGCGATCATTCGCACGGCCGACCGCGCCGGCATGCGGGAGTTTTTCAACTGGCTAAATGGCTGGCCGGGCGGTGACAAGGCAGGCCACATTTTTCTCATCGGCACGCTGGCGTTTCTTTTCAATCACGCCCTCGCGGGTCGCACCACCCGCCTCGGGCGCTGGCGGCTCCAGATGGGTGGCGTGATCGTCGCGGCACTGATGACGGTTGAGGAATTTTCACAAATCTGGATTCCCTCGCGCACCTTCGATTTGCTCGATCTCGCGGCGAATTACCTGGGGGTCGTGCTCGCGGAAATGCTCACCCGAAAGATGGCGCGCGACCGAACGCCTTTCTTCGGACTGCTGCATTTCCGGCGATGTGCAGTGCCGACGTGGCGCGGTTGGGTCGCAATGGTTTTCCTCGGCGCGATTGCCGGTGAAGTCGCCGTGCAGGAGGCGTATCCCTTCCTCGCGGTGAACGATTCCCTGCCCGGTGGAATCCTCGTCGTCGAGGGGTGGATGGACGATCAGACGCTTTCCGGCGTGTTGCAGGAGCTTCACCGAAACCGGTACGAAGCATTATACATCACCGGCGGACCCATCGCGAAGGGAGCGCTTTTTTCGGAATACAAAACCCTCGCGGAACTCAGCGTGGCCGGCTTGGAAAAGGTGGGTGTCGATCCGAAATTTATGCACGCCGTTCCGTCCGGACCTGTGCAAAAGGACCGGACTTATAGCTCGGCTGTGACCCTGAAAAAGTGGCTGGTGGAACACGGCGCGCGGGTAACTAAAATCAACCTGATGTCGGCGGGCGCGCACTCGCGGCGCAGTCGGTTGTTGTTCCAGAAAGCATTCGGGAATGACGCGAAAATTGGCATTGTCGCGATGCCCGAAACGGGTTTCGATTCCACGCAGTGGTGGAAGTCGAGTGAAGGAGTTCGGACGGTCGTCGGCGAGTCGATCGCCTACGGTTACGCGCGGTTTTTGTTTCGCCCGTAAATCACGGCGCGAAGGTCGCAGTCGTCACTTTGTCTTTCGCGAACGCGCTCACGCAATATCCCAGATAGGCGTCCGGCGGCAGCTCTATTTTTTTCGGCACACCCAGCGGTTTCCACGTTTTCCCATCGGCGCTGATTCTCGCCGTGACGAGATCGCCTGCGCGGGTGAGTTCGAGTGAAACGGGCGGAACGACGCGCGGCAGCCGGACCTTCTCGCTCACTCCGCCTGCGACGGACCGCCACTGGAAAATCACGCCCTGTCCCGGCGTGGCGACGAGGGCGGCGCAGGCGGCCTTCGGATCCAAGCCGGCGCGGAACATCACGCCCGCCTTCGCCCACTCGCCGGTTTTTTCCAACTTCAGCAGCCGCGTGCGCATCGAGAGCTCCCGCGTTTTTCCCCGCCACACGAAATGGAACTGATCGGAATTCTCCCAAATGTCCGCGCCACTTCCGCGCACCGTCCACGTTTTCGCGGACGGGTCGTAGAGCGCGCCGCCCGCAAGCGACGGCGTGCCGATGTCCGTGTCGTGCCAGTCCGGCGGCAGGATGCTGAGGTTGGAAAAGGCCGTGCTGTTGAGGACGGCGGGATTATGCGAGCTGACAGCGAGGCCCGCGAAAGTCGCGGCAGCCATCGGAATCTCGCGCGGTTTTTCGAGGCGATTCCAATGTTCCCCATCGCGGCTGACCCAGCCGGTGAAACTGTTTTTCCCGCGCGCGATTCGCAGCCATCCGGGGATTGGCAGGTGCTCTTCCTTGGAATTGCCCACGACTCCGCCAGGCTTGTCGCGCCAATGAAAAATCGCCTTCGCGCTCGGCGTGACCATGACGCAGGCAAACATGGCGTCGGGCGCTTCCGAATCGCGGAAAATCACGCCGGCTTTCGCCAAGGTGTGAGTGTTCTCCATTTTCGTGATCCTCGCGACGACCATGGCATCTCCGGAAAATTTCATGCCCACGAAATGGAGCTGCCCGTTCTCTCCCAGTGAGGTGCCCGCGCCCCGCACCATCCAGATGCCAGTCTTGTTATTGAAATCCGCGTTTCCTTTTTGGGCCGGCTTTCCCATGTCCAGATCCAGCCAGCCGGTTTTCGTCCCGTCTGAGAGGTTTTCTGGAGCGGGCGCAGCTTTCGGCGCCATTTTTTCGCCACCGTTTTTTTTGAAAAACCAGACGCCGCCCGCCGTCACTGCGCCGAGGAGGACTGCCAGCGCGCCGGCCAGCGCCGGATGGAAGCGACGTCGCGTTTTCGGCACAATTTCCGGAATGGCTTCGACCTGATTTTCTGGTGACTCGGCTTCCGATTCGAGCGCCGGCTCCACTTCTTCAGCCGCGATTTCTTCCGGCAGGATTTCATCCGCGACCATCTCCTCCGGCGCGGGGGAATGCTCCGGCGTTTCGGCAGGCAAAGGTTCCGGGGCGGGCACGGGAGTCACGCGTTCCGGCAGGTTTGCGTGCGGCATGGAAACTCCCGGCGGCAGTGTCCAGACGCCTGACGGTTTGGGCGCGGGAACTTTGGTGATCGACGATGGCTGCGGGCGCATCATCACCGGGCGCGCGATGAGATGCCGCGGCACCGCCGGCGGCGGCGGCGGCTGAAAAACCGCGAGCGCCTGCCGCGCCTCGGCGACGGAAGCCGGACGTTTTTCCGGACGCAGTTCGAGCAGCCACGCAATCCAATCCACGAATTTCGCCGGCAAATCCGGACGCTGATTTTTCAATGCCAGCGGATCGGCGGCACGCCACTGCACGCCGATTTCCTCTCGCGTCCCGCCTGCGATGAGCGCCTGCCCGGCCAGCAAATAATGCAGGACCGCGCCCGCCGAAAAAAAATCCGCGCGCACGGACGGCGTGCCGCCGGACCATCGTTCGGGCGCGAGAAAAAGCAGCGAATCCGGCGTCGGCTCCGCGCGATAAGCCGAGAGCCCCCAGTCGAGCACGAGCAAAAACGGCCGCCCGTCGTCCATTTGCGAGACGACGACGTTCGACGGTTTCCAGTCGCCGTGCGGCAGCCGCGTGCGTTCCGCGCATTCGAGCGCCGTCAGCATTTGCGCCGCCAGGTCGATCGCTTCCGCAGCCTCGATGTGCCGCGTTTGCGGTAGTGTCGCACCGCTTTCGCCGTCGAGAAATTGATACGCGAGAATGGTTCCGTCCGCGTCCTCGAGCACGTCGAGCAACTGCGCCACATGCGCGCCGGAAATCGTCCGCAGCCGAGGCGCGTCGCGCTGGAGCGCTGCCGCATCGAGCGGATGACCGATCTCCTCGCCGAGCAAAAGCTTGAGCGCCACCGGGAAATTCGTCTGCCGCTCCACCGCGCGATAGACCAGTCCCGCGCAGCCGACGGCCAGGCGCGTCTCGATGTTGAACCGCTCCGTCGCCGACTTCATGCCGTCGCGCGACCCTCCCGCTTCATTTGGAGACTGCGCGAATTTTTTCCTTTTTTGCCTCGCAGTCCTCGCGCAGCCGGCGCAGGTCGCGCGTCAGTTGATCCTGAATTTTTTCCAACTCATCGAACTCGCCACTCACTCGGCATTTGGCGATTTGATCGTTGAGGAAAAGTTCGCGCTCGGCGATTTTGGCTTTGAACTGCGAGTCAATCTCGGCGATCGCGCGCTTCTGTTCCTCCGTCACCTTCACGGCTGGCGACTGTTTTTCGAGTCGTTCCATGGCGAGTTCGTAGGCGGATTTCATGGCTGGAATAAAGGAGAATGGATACGGGTGTGGCGGCGGATTCTTCAGCGAAAGCTTTCGCCGTTGCGCCCGTAGATTCAACCCTTAAATTGCCCGCTCGCGACCGGCGGGCTTTTTGATGATCAAACTTTTGAGCACAGATTTCGATGGCACGCTAGTCGATCATCACCGCGACCCGCCGGTGAGCCCGGAGCTTTTCCAAACGCTGCTGACGCTGCGCGCGCACGGGGTCCGCTGGGTGGTGAACACCGGCCGCACGCTCGCTCACATCGTCGAGGGCTTGCGCGAGTTTGAATTTCCGCTCGAGCCGGATTTCGTGCTGACCAGCGAGCGCGAAGTTTTTCGCCGCGACGAAAGTGGCCGCTGGGTCGATTACGGCGACTGGAACAGCCGCTGCACGCGCGCCCACGACGAGCTTTATGAAACCGCGTGGCCGCTCATCGACGAGGTGTGGAAATTTGTGAGCACGGAAACCAAAGGCCGCGCGATTGACGACGCGTCGGGCATCGGCGTCGTGGCCGCCAGCGAGGAGGAAATGGATCGCATCGTCGCGTTGTGCGAAGAGGTTTGCGCGCGGCTCCCCGAGTTTCACTACCAGCGCAACTCGATCTACCTCCGCTTTTGCCACATCGATTATTCCAAGGGAACCGCTCTGGCTGAACTCGCGCGTCTGCTGGAAATCACGCGCGCCGATATTTTCGCCACCGGCGACCATCACAACGACATCCCGATGCTTGACGGACGTTTTGCCAAGTGGGTGGCGTGTCCCGGCAATTCCGCCCCCGAGGTGAAAAAAATCGTGCGCGCCGCCGGCGGCTATGTCGCGCGCGGCACCGCCGGCGACGGCTTCGTAGAGGCGATCGGGCATTTCAGCACGGCGTGGCAGCGCTGAGAAAACCGGCGGCTCGGCGAGCCCATTTCTTCGACTTATCCGTTGACCCCACAATATCTTGTGGTAGTTCTTGCGCGCGTTTCAGTTTTTCCACAATGCGCTGCCCCAAATGCGGAGATGCCGAGGACAAGGTGATCGACTCCCGTCTGTCGAAGGACGGGGCGAGCATCCGGCGGCGGCGGGAATGCACGGCTTGCGCGCATCGTTTCACGACCTACGAGGAGATCGAGCGCGCGGATTTGCGGGTGGTGAAGCGGGACGAACGCATTGAGCCGTTCGACAAACACAAGTTGCTCGGTGGCATGATGAAGGCGTGTGAGAAGCGGCCGGTCGGTGTCGAGACTTTGGAGCAGGCGGTGGGGGAGATTATTCATGACCTCGAATCGAACTACGGCCGCGAGATTTCCTCGCAAGTCATCGGCGGGAAGGTGATGGAAAAACTGCATCAACTCGACGAAGTGGCCTACGTGCGCTACGCGAGCGTCTATCGTCATTTCCAAGACATCGGCGAGTTCATCGACGAGATTCAGTCGCTGGCGAAACGAACCAAACGCAGCACGCTGCAGCCGGAGTTATTCAAATGATTTTCGGAAAGTTGACGCTGCCCGCCCTCGCATGATCGCCCTGAAAGACAACCTGCCGTTGCTGCGTTTTGAAACGGGGCCGCTCGTGGAGTTCGAGCAAGCGTGGCTCGTGCGCTCGCTGGCGCGTGCGGCGCACAAGGCCGGATTTCCCAACTGGTGGCTGGCCCATCATGTGGCGGAGAGCGTGCGCGCGTATTTGTTTTTGGAGTTCGAGGGGACGGTGATGGGCGTGCGCCAGCTCGCGACCGCCGTGCAGTCGGTGCTGCAAGTCATCGGCTATGCGGAAGTCGCGCATTGCTTCGAGCCGCTGCCGCCGTCGGCGAGCTTGTCGCTGGTGGATTTTGCGCGGGAGGCGGGGACGGGTTACGAGCTGGCGTTTTTTGAAATGCTCGACCGGAACATCCGCGATCTGCTCGCCGCCCGCGCGGCGCATCTCGAATTGCGCGGATTGGAGCGTTGCGTAAAGCATCTGCGCGCGCGAAAATGCTGGAGTCGCGACTGCGAGACGCTGCGTGCGGAAATTGTCTGCTTCGTGCGCGAGCGCGTCGTCTCCGCGGCCCTGCCCGGCCAGGAAATCCACCTCACGTTGAAATGACGCTTTTTGAAAAAATCGCGCGGCGCGAAATCGCGGCAAAAATCGTTTATGAAGAGGAGGATTTTCTCGCTTTCCACGACGTGAATCCCCAAGCGCCCGTGCATATCCTGATCGTTCCCAAAACCGGAAAGCTCGCCCGCATCGGCGAGTCCACGAGCGGCGACGCGGACTTGCTGGGGCGTATGCTGGCGGCGTCGCCGAAAATCGCGGCGCAGCTTGGGGTCCTGGACAGCGGCTATCGGCTTGTGATTAATCACGGTGCCGACGCTGGCGAGTCGGTGCCGCATTTGCACATTCACCTGCTGGGCGGGCGCGCGCTGGCGTGGCCGCCGGGCTGACTAAATTATGTTCACGCCGTCCTTTTTCCTTCCGATCTTGTCGGCGTGTCTCGTCACCGCGCTGCGGATGCTGGAAATCGCGACGAAGCGCAACACCATCGCCGGGCCGGTGCGCGAGAAATGGTCGCTGCGGCTTTTTCTGCTCGTCGGCCTAATCATGTTTGGCGGATCCATCGCCGAGTATTTGTGGGAAAAGCAAACGTTGTCGTGGCCGTTCTTCGCCGCGGGTTGGGCGTGCGCGTTGCTTTCGTTTTACATCCGCCGCCGCGCGATTGCGGCGCTCGGGAAATTTTGGAGCCTTCACGTCGAAATCCGCGACACGCATCAATTCGTGCAGGCTGGGCCGTTCCGCTTCGTGCGGCATCCGACCTATTTCTCCATGATTCTCGAGTTGTTGGCCATCGGCTTGCTCTTGCACGCCGTCATCATGCTCCTCGTCATTCCGGTTTTATTTTTTCCCGTCCTACTCTGGCGAATCAGAATGGAGGAGGCGGCGCTCATCGAGAAATTCGGCGGCGCGTATCGTGAATATCAAAAAAGGGTGCCGGCCGTGGTCCCCTTCTGGCGCGCGTGACCCGTGAATTTCCCTCAGTCAGAACGGCGCGTGGTGGTCACCGGCATCGGGATCATTTCCCCGAACGGAAACGATCTTGACACTTTTTGGCAGAACGTCGTCGGGGGCATCAGTGCCGGTGCGCCGATCACGCATTTCGACACGAGTAATATTCCCGTCAAAATCGCGGCGGAGGTGAAGGATTTTTCGATCCGCGATTATTTTCCGACGATCAAAACGCAACGCTACGACCGGTGCGTGCAGTTTAGTTTGGCGTCCGCGTTTTTGGCGCTGAAGGACTCCGGGATCGACGCCGAAACGCTCGACCCGGATCGCAGCGGCGTGATTGAGGGCACGACCATCAGCGCGATGGAAAGCATCCTCAAGGCGCAGAGCGGTTACTCCGAGGGGAGTTACAAGGGGATTCGCCCTTACAACGTGGTGGGCGGATATTTTGGCGAAGGTAGCAGCACGATTTGCCTGCACTTGGGGATTCGCGGGCACGCGGTGACCTATTGCGCCGGTTGCTCCTCCGGCAACGACGCCATCGGCTACGCGATGCGGATGATCCAGCGCGACGAGTCGGACGTGATGCTGGCCGGCGGCTCGGAGGCGATTGTGGAATTGATGCACGCGGGTTTTTGCAAACTCAAAACGATGAGCGAGCGCAACGCCGAGCCCAAGGGAGCCATGCGACCGTTTGACCGCAGCCGCGATGGGTTTCTGCTCGGCGAAGGCGCGACCTTTCTGGTGGTCGAGGAGCTGATGCACGCGCTGGCCCGCGGCGCAAAAATTTACGCGGAAGTCGCCGGGCACGGGCGCAGTTGTGAGGCCTATCACGCGACCGATCCGAGCCCCGACGGGCGCGGCTACCGGGGCGCGATTTCGCGGTCGATGCGAGACGCCGGGTTGAGCGCCAGCGACGTCGATTACATTAACGCGCACGCTTCGGCCACGCAGTTGAACGACCCGATCGAAACCGAGGCGATCAAGGGCGTGTTCGGCGACCAGGCCAAGCGCGTGTCGGTGAGTGCGACCAAGCCGATCACCGGCCACCTGATGGGCGCGGCGGGCGCGATCGAGGCGGCGATTTGTGTGCTGGCCTTGGAGCGCCAGCAGATTCCGCCGACGATCAATTTGCGAAACCCCGATCCGCGCTGCGATTTAGACTACGTCTCCCCCACCGCGCGCAACTACCCGATTCGCGCCGCGCTCAATGTCAACGCCGGATTTGGAGGTCGCTACGCCTGCCTCACCTTGAAAAAGTATCCGTCCTAAATGGGAACCCCGGCCTTTATCGCGCTGGCCGCGACGATCTTCAATTCCCTCTGGGCGGTCTTCGTGTTGAGCCGGGATTTTCGCTCGACCCTGCATCGGATTTTTTTCTTTTGGACGGGCACGGTTGTCTTGTGGAATTTCGGAGCGTATCGCGTGTATCGCCCGATCGATCCCGAGGGGGCGGTCTTTTGGGCGAAGGTTTTGCAAATGGGCGTCATCCTCATGCCCGTGGCGCTTTTTCACCTGTGCGCCCTGACCGCGCATGTCTCGTTTCGGAAAATTCTTCCGCTGCTCTACGCGATTACGGCGGTGTTTGCGGCGACGATTTTCACCGACTGGTTCGTGAGCGGAGTGCGTTACGTCGGTGTCGGTTATTGGGCGACGCCGGGTCCGGCGTTTTGGTTTTTTCTCGTCCACTTTTTCGTCACCACCCTCGGCGCGCTGGTCGTGCTCGCGCGTCAGCGAAATCAAAAGCGACGGCTTGACCGCATCCGCATCAACTCGCTGTTCATCGCCATCGCGTTTCTGTGGGTCTTTGGCGGGAACGATTTGCTGCCCCTCTTCGGGTTGGATTTTTACCCTGGCACGAACATCCACTTTTATCCGCTGGGAAACGTCTCCGCGATTTTTTACGTGATGATCGTCGCCTACAGCGTCCTGCAAC
>JANXWU010000519.1 GCA_025350985.1 Spartobacteria bacterium
CGCGTGAACAAATTTGGCGTGAGTGAACCGATCATCACGCCGCAGGGCACCGACCGGATCATGGTGCAGATTCCAGGGCTCGACCCTGAGAGAATCAAGGAAGCACGGGAGCAGTTGCAAAAGGTCGCCAAGCTCGAATTCGCGCTCGTCCATCCGCAGAACGACAGCATCGTGCGCCAGGTCGAAGCCGGCACGGAGATCGTCCCGCCGGGCTACAAGCTCATCGATTATAAAGACAAGCGCGGGAACAAGGACTTCACCGAAAAGCTGCTCATCCACAAAGATGCCGACCTCAGCGGGCAGGACGTGACGAACGCTTACCCGACGTTCGATCAACAAGGCTGGGGCGTCGGCTTGCGGTTCAACTCCAGCGGCGCGCAAAAGTTCGACCAGCTCGCCAACGACCATTTTCAGGAACGCTTCGCCATTGTGCTCGACGGCGTCGTGCAATCCGCGCCGTCCATCAATGCCCGCTACTTCGGCGGGCACGCGTCGATCACCGGAAACTTCAGCGAACCGCAAGCGCGCAACCTCGCCAGCGTGTTGGAAAACCCGCTGCAAACGCCGGTCGAAATCGCCTCCGAACGCAACTCCAGTGCGACCCTCGGCGAAGACTCGATCAAGAGCGGCATTTCCGCCGGCATTGGCGGGCTCGTGTTCGTCCTGATTTTCGTCGCCATTTACTATCGCTTCGCCGGACTGATCGCCGTCGTCGGCCTGATCGTGAACATGATTTTCCTCTTCGGCGCGCTGGCGATGTTTCACTTCACGCTCACGCTGCCCGGCATCGCGGGCATCATTTTAACCATCGGCCTCTCGGTCGATGCGAACGTGCTCATTTACGAGCGGCTGCGCGAGGAACTGGCGCACGGCAAATCGCTCTCGACCGCGATCTACGCCGCGTACGACAAGGCCTTCAGCGTCATCTTCGACGCCAACGCCACCACGCTCATCACTGCGGCGATTTTGTTCTGGCAGGCGACCGGGCCGATCAAAGGCTTCGCCGTCACGCTCGTCGTCGGCATCATCGCGTCGGTGTTCGCGTCGATGATCGTGACGCGCAATGTGTTCAGTTGGGCGCTCGAACTCGGGGTGCTGAAAAATCTGTCGATGATGCACCTCATCCCGGCGGACAAAAAAATTGATTTCCTCGGGCGGCGGAAACTCTGGATTAGCATCTCTCTCGCCGTCATGGCGGTCAGCGTCGTCGGCTTCATCGCGAAGGGTGATCGCAAGTATGGCATCGACTTCAAGGGCGGCGATTTGCTGCTGCTCGAGCCCACGGCTGCGTCCGTGCCGGAAGCGGATGTGCGCAAGCAACTCGAACCGCTGGGCCTCGGCGACGTGGTCATTCAAAAAGAACACGATCCGGC
This sequence comes from Spartobacteria bacterium, assembly GCA_025350985.1. Taxonomy (GTDB): domain Bacteria; phylum Verrucomicrobiota; class Verrucomicrobiia; order Chthoniobacterales; family Chthoniobacteraceae; genus JANXWU01. The sequence continues at coordinate 1,374 of JANXWU010000519.1, forward strand.
GGTGAACAAGGACTTCATCTCCATCCGCAGCCCGCAGGACACGGGTCAAAAAATCAAAGAGCACCTGATGACCGCGATGCCGCAAGCCGGATTCAAAGTGCGGCAGGAAGACAAAGTCGGCACGCTGGTCGGGGGCGAATTGGCGAAGACTTCACTTTACGCTTTGCTGCTCGGCACGGTCGGCATTCTGGTTTTCGTCACGCTGCGGTTTGAGTTTTCGTTCGCCATCGGCGCGCTCGTGGCGCTACTGCATGACGTGATCATCACCACGGGCGTCTTCGCGCTCACCGGGAAGGAACTTTCCCTCATCATGGTCGGCGCGATTTTGACGATCGCAGGCTACTCGATCAACGACACCATCGTGGTCTATGACCGAATCCGCGAAGGTCTGCACGCCGGGCGCAAAGGCTCGATTCAAGACATCATGAACGCGTCGATCAACGAGACGCTCTCGCGCACGCTGCTCACCTCCGGCTGCACGCTGCTCTCGGTCGCCGCGCTGTATTTCTTCGGTGGCCCCGTGCTGCACGACTTTGCGTTTGCGATCTTGATCGGCGTTGTCGTCGGCACCTACTCGTCCATCTTCATCGCCTCGCCCATCGTGCTCTGGTGGAGCGGGCATAAGGGTCTGCACGCGGAAGTGAAAAGCGCGCAGGCTGCGGCGGCGTAATCCTCGTCGCGGACAGTTTACCGAACCCCATCTTCGCGCCTTCGCGGTTAATTTTCCAACTGCTTCACCACCACCGCCGGATTCCCCGCGACGACGACATTCGGCGGCACGTCCTTGGTCACCACCGCGCCGGCAGCGACGACCGAGTTATCGCCAATCGTCACGCCTTTCAAAATAATCGCGTTCATGCCGATCCAGACGTTGTCTCCGATTTTCACCGGGCGCGTCTTCAAGCGCGGGCGTTCGGGCCGGCCTTCGGCAAAGGGCGCGAGCGCCATGACATCCTGACGGCGCAGCGCGGGATCGAGCGGATGAAAATCGCTGTCGGCGATGCCGACATTCCATGAGATGAGGCAGAACGAACCGATCTCGATCCGCTCCTCGGACATGACCAGCGCGCCGTTGAGCAGCGTGTAATCTCCAACGGAACACGAGCCGTTTGGGCCGAGGGAAAAGGAGCAGTTGGCGTAGACCGAGACATGTTCCCCGAACTCAATCGCGCGCTCCCGTTTGCTTTTCATAAAGCGAAACGACTGCGCCGTTTCGCAATAAAAGCCATCCTTCCAAAACACATTCGGCGGGATGGGTTTCTTCCACCAGTCGTCCTCGGAGAGGCGTTCGGGAGTGATGTTGGTCATAAATTTTTGTTTGAAATTTGAATCTTGTTCCGAGGCAAAAAATTACCGGACAAACGCGCCGTCGCCCGAAAAAAACAAGCGTCCACGTGTTTGGCCGGCGTCCCAAAAATTTATGACTGCAATCGCGCCGTCGCTGGTTATCTCCGCCCCATCGGCTCGTCGAGATGACCCGGCTGCGACGTCGCGCCGACATCGCCGCTGCGCGCCGTGTCGCGGTGAAAACGAAGCGTCGCCGAGCGTTTTTCCAAGCCATCGGGCGACTGCGCCACGATTGGGATTTCGTAGTCGGCATCGGGAAACTTGAAGTGAAACTGGAACGTCCCGTCGGGATTCAGCTTCACCGGTTTTCCGTCGATGGTCACCTTCGCATCAGGATGCGTGCCGCCGTAGAAAATCACCTCCGCATTCACGTGCATGAAAAATCCGCGCGGCTGCTGCGCGCTGAACGGCTGCGCGCTCCAGCTCGCGCCGACGCCGCTGAAAAGACTCGACGCTTGCGGCGCCCACCACG
>JANXWU010000536.1 GCA_025350985.1 Spartobacteria bacterium
TCGTGCGCGTGACTTCGTCCGGCTCGTCGATGTTGTTCAAAATCACGCCCGCGCACTCGCAGCCGCGCGCGCGGATCGACTCGACGGTGAGCAGCGTGTGATTCAAAACGCCGAGCCGGTTGCGCGCGACGACGACGACCGGCAGCGCGAAATCGCGCGCGAGATCGGCGACGAGATAATCGCGCGCGATCGGCACGAGCCAGCCGCCCGCGCCTTCGACGATGATCGAGCGATGCGATGCGCGCAGCCGCGCGAACGTCGCGCGGATCAAATCGAGATCGACCTCGCGCCCCGCGCGCGCGGCGGCGACCGAGGGCGCGGCGGGCAGCGGCAGGAACACGGGATTCACTTCGTCGAGTGTGATTTTTTCGGCGCACGCTTGGTGCAACCGCACCGCGTCGTCGCGATCGCCGCAGCAAACCGGTTTCATCGCGACGGTATCCAGCCCCGCGCGCCGCAACGCACGCACGACGAGCGCGGCGACAAACGTCTTGCCCACGTCCGTGTCCGTGCCGGTGAGAAACCAGTTCATCACTTTATTTTAAACGCAGAGACGCAGAGGCGCGGAGAGATCAGAGCAAAATACTTTTCCGAAATCTTTCCGCGTCTCTGCGTTAAATTTTTAGCGTGCATCACGCGAGTGATTTCAGTTTTGCCAAAGCCTCGCGCATGAAATCCAAATCGACCTCGTGTACTTCATGGCGCGCGCCGATGTGATTCGGATACGTGACACAAAGTTCGCCGCCGAGGTGTTCCTGAAAATCGCGGAGGCCGTTGAAAATTTCGAGCGTGTTCGCGTCGGTGGCGCTCGGCCTTTCCATCTCATCAAACCAAACCGGCAGGCCGCTCGCGGCGAGACCGTCATAAATCGCCTGGAATTCCGACTCGCCCAGCCAGCCCATTCTCACCGCATACCAGCAGTCGAGCAGCATCCCGACCGCAACCGCTTCGCCGTGCGAAATGCGAAAATCAGACATGAGCTCCAGCTTGTGCGCGGCCCAGTGGCCGAAGTCGAGCGGGCGCGCGCGACCGAGTTCAAACGGATCGCCGTTGGTGCGGATGTGGTCGAGGTGCTGCACGGCGCAGCGGATGACGAGCTGCTGCATCGCGTCGAAATCGCGCGCGCGCAATCGCGTCGCGTGCGCGCAGAGCCATTCGAAAAAATCGCGGTCGCGAATGATCGACACCTTGAACGCTTCGGCCACGCCATCGAGCCACGCGCGGTTGTCGAGCGAGAGGAGAAATTGAAAGTCGTCGATGACGGCGAACGGCGGCCAGAACGTGCCGATGGCGTTTTTTCCGCCGTGAAAATTGATGCCGTTTTTCACGCCGACGCCGCCGTCATTTTGCGAGAGCACCGTCGTCGGCACGCGCACGGTGCGCAGCCCGCGATGAACGAGCGCCGCGGCGAATCCGACCGCGTCGAGCACCGCGCCACCGCCCACGATGACGACGCAGGCGTGGCGGTCGAGCCGGTGTTCGAGCATCCCGAGGATCATCTTTTGCACGAGCGCAAAATCGTTTTTCACCACCTCGCCGCCGGGGACGATTTGCGGTTCGCCGACCAGTTCCAGCTTGTCCGCGTTCGCCCCGAAGTAGCTCGCGATTTGTTTCGTCAAATCGGGACGCGCCTCGGCGACAAAGCTGTCCACGTAAACCATGGCGCGGTGTCTGCGTTTGTCGTCGAGCCGGCAAATGGCGTCGAGCAGCACGGGATTTTCCGCTGCGAAAACGTGATGCGTGAAGACGACGGGGAAGTCGAAGGGAACGGCGATTTTTTGTTCAACAATCTTCGGAGTCATACCGCAATTTTTAACGCAGAGGCGCGGAGGAGGCGGAGGATCGCAGAGGGAAAATGAGGGTCCGGCCCCACTCTACTTCCACTCTGCGAATCTCAGTTTTCTCCGCGTCTCGGCGTTTCATTTCAGAAGTCACGATGCAGCATCCAGCCACGTTTTCGTCGCGCTCGCGAGTTCGATGAGCGTCGCCGGTTTCTCCGCGAAATGGATCGACGAAGCCCACGCCACGCTCTCGCCCGGCCGCCCGTGCGTGCCGCGGACTTTCCTCGTATCCTGGCTCACGCTCAACGGTGGCCAGCCAAAAAAAAGTTCGCACGGGTCGTAGCCGGGCTTGTTGTGGATGTCCACATGCGTGGCGAAGTCGGGCGCCTCGCTTTTCTCTGTCCACCACGGGTAGGCAAACCACGCGCCGGGCTCGGCCACGAGCACGAGGTCGCCGGAGTTGCGGTGATCGAGGCCGTATTTTTTCTGTGCGTCCCGGTCGAGAAGGTCGCGGACGCCAATCATGTTCGCGAGCGCGTCCGCAGCTTGCGCGGTCGCTTTTTTATCCCGGCAAAACACATGCGCAATCTGATGATCGACCATCGCAAATGCCGGCGCGGAGAAGAAGTCGGCGTAGCTCATCCCCTTGATGTCGCGTTGCGAAAAGAGTCCGGCGTCGCGCAGCGTGCGGTTGGGAAAAAGCGCCCCGCGTTTCACCGGTTCGATCGCGTAGTCGCCGAAGAGCAGCCATTCGTAGCCGTTCGCGGTCGCCTCTTTTTTCAATCGGTCGAGATAGCCGAGCAGCACGTCGAGCGCGATT
>JANXWU010000068.1 GCA_025350985.1 Spartobacteria bacterium
CCGGGCCGAGTTGAAACGCGCTCGGCTGGCGCTTTTGAAAATCGGCACGAAGGCGGAACTCGACAAAAAGCGTTTCAACATCCTCACCTCGCTGCTGCGCCTGCGGCAAATTTGCTGTCATCCGGCGCTGGTCAGCAAGAAGGCGGCGGACGCGGAAAGCGCGAAGCTGAACGCGCTCTTCGATGTGCTCGAACCGCTCGTAGAGGAGGGCCACAAGGTGCTCGTCTTTTCGCAGTTCGTCGAAATGCTCAACCTCATCCGCGCCGAAATCGCGCGCCGCCAGTGGCCGCATTTCGTGCTCACCGGCGCGACCGAGGAACGCGGCGCGCTCGTGAACGATTTCCAAACCGCGGAAGGCGCGGCGGTGTTTCTGATTTCGCTGCGCGCCGGCGGATTCGGCCTCAATCTCACGGCCGCGAGTTACGTCGTGCTTTACGATCCGTGGTGGAATCCCGCCGTCGAAAACCAGGCCATCGACCGCACGCATCGCATCGGCCAGACGAGCCACGTCATCGCGTATCGGCTCTTGGTTAAAGACAGCATCGAGGAAAAAATCCGGCTGCTGCAAAAACAAAAACGCGCGCTCGCGGTGGACATTCTCGGCGAGGAAACTTTCGCGCGCAGCCTGTCGTTGGACGACTTCCAGTTTTTGTTCGCGGAGTGATTTTCAGATTCGAGGCAAGCGCGGAACTGAACAAAAACGGCATGTCATTCTGAGCGAGCACAACGAGTCGAAGAATCTCATGCTTTTCGCAAAAACGACGCCGCGTGACAGCAGCATGAGATTCTTCGACTCCATTTCGTTCGCTTCGCTCTCTCCATCCCGCTCAGAATGACACGCGGTTAAATTTTAACGGTTCGCGGCAGGCGAAAGTCAATCCGCGCGGCGGCGCGGTTTCGATTCGGGGTGGAACCAAATGGAAACCTTCGACCCGACGGATCAAGCGGAAGTTTTTTCGCCCAAATATTTTCGCCGCTTTTGCGCCATCACCGGCGTCGAGCGCATCGCGCGTGGGGTCGAACTCGCGGTGGACGAGGAGTTCCGCGAAAAGCTGCGCGTCGAGGTCATTCGCGACGGGATCATCCGGCTGAAAATGTCGCGGCATTGCCTCTTCGACGACCGGCCGACGTTCGCCGTGTGCGCGCCCATCGACGCGGAGACGCCGAAGTTCAGCGTCGAGGAAAACGACGAATTCGTCCGCGTCGCCACTTCGGAAATGCGCGTCACGGTTTATCGCACGCCCTTCCACATCGACGCGCATCGCGCCGACGGCAGCGTGATTTTCGAGTCATTCATCGACGAGGACGGCGACCCGTGGGCGTACGCCGTTTTGAACGAAACCTTCGTCGTGCGGAGGCGCTGCCGGCGCGAGGATGCCTTCCTGGGGCTCGGTCAAAAAACCGGCGCGTTCAATCGGCGCGGACGCAACTTCGAGCTTTGGAACACCGACGTGATGAATCCGAACGTCGCCGGCGGGTTCGACCAAAAAGTTCACTCCGACGATCCACGCTGCGATCCGACGAGCACGGAGTTCGATCCGTACTACATCTCGATTCCCTTTTTCTATCACCTCCCGGATCAAACCGGCGCGATGGCGGGGTTCTTTTTCGACAACGGCTATCGCGGCGCGTTCGAGTTTGCGCGCCCGCTGGAGTTCATCGTCAGCTTCGAGGGCGGGCAGTACACCGAATACGTTTTTGCAGGTTCGACGATGGAGAAAATTCTCGGCGATTACACCTGGCTCACCGGGCGGATGCAGCCGCCGCCGCTGTGGTCGCTCGGCTATCATCAATGCCGCTGGTTCGCTTACACGCAGGAGGCGATTGAGAAACTCGCGGAGACGCATCGACGCCGAAAGATCCCGTGCGACTCCATCTGGCTCGACATCGATTACATGGACGGCTACCGCGTTTTCACCTGGAACAAGGAGCGGTTTCCCGACCATCGCGCGATGTTCCGCGAGTTGCGTTCGCGCGGTTTTCGGATGGTCACGATCATCGATCCCGGCGTGAAATATGAGCGCGGCTACCGGGTCTTCGACGAGGCGGTCGAGCGCGATCTTCTATGCCAGACCGAAGCCGGCACGATCTACGCCGGGCAGGTCTGGCCGGGACGCACGGGCTTTCCGGATTTCACGCTCGCCGAGGCGCGGAAATGGTGGGGCGAATGGAACGCGCGGCACATCGAATCGGGCGTGAGCGGCATCTGGAATGACATGAACGAACCGGCCACCGGCGACCTGCCGTGCGACTCGATGCGCTTCGGACGCGGCCGTTTTTCGCACGAGCGTTTCCACAATCAATACGCGCTGCTGATGGCGATGGCGACGGTCGAGGGGCTGCTCGAACACGCGCCGGAAAAACGCCCGTTCGTGCTGTCGCGCGCGGGTTC